>DAOSWK010000090.1:0-6492 GCA_035593545.1 Oscillospiraceae bacterium
GGCCTGCATCAGCACCGGGCTCTCCGCAGAGGATTCCCTGCGTTCCGCCTCGGGAATTTCGACATCCTCCCCCACCATCATGCGGACGATCGTCTCCTTGTCCGCATCGGCGGTATCCATCCGGCCCGTCACCTTTCCGCGCGTGAGCACGGTGATGCGGTCGCTGATGCGCAGCACCTCGTCGAGCTTGTGGCTGATAAACAGAACGCCCTTGCCTTCGGCGGTCAGGTTCGCGATAATCTCAAACAGGCTGTCGCACTCCTGCGGCGGCAGCACGGCGGTCGGCTCGTCGAAGATCAGGATCTCCGCCCCGGTATAAAGGAGTTTCAGGATCTCGACCTTCTGCTGCATGCCGATGCTCAGCTGCTCCACCGGGCTGTGGATATCCACGTCGATTTTATAACGCTTCTGAATGCTCGTCAGGTGTTCTTCAATCTCCTTTTTCTTCCGGAGCGCCCAAGGTTTCTCATCGCCCATCAGAAAAATGTTGTCTATGGCGGAAAAGACATTCACCAGCATGAAATGCTGGTGAACCATACCGATTTTATGAGCCAAGGCATCTTTCGGAGAGGCAATCTGCACCTGCTCACCGTTCACGCGGATGACGCCTTCGTCCGGATGATACATGCCGTAGATGACGTTCATCAACGTGCTCTTGCCGGCGCCGTTTTCACCCAGAACCGCGTGCACTTCCCCGGCGCGGACGTCCAGATCGATATGGTCGTTGGCGACAAAAGTTCCAAACGTCTTCGTGATTCCGCGCAGCTCCAGCAGCGGTGCTTCTTTTTTCATAGGCCCTCTCCTTTTCTTTTATATTCAAATAAAGAAAGGAAACTTATTTGCAGTGGACGCGGCACCAGAGCTCCTGAACCGGAGGGATCTGTTCGCGCATGCCCGGAGCAAGGCGGCACCAGATGATGCCCTTTTTGGGACGCGGGAATTCGTGGCGGGTCTCGATGATGCGGGTGGGCGTGACGATATAGTCGATCGCCGTGTCGTATTCCTCGACGGCGACGTCCACGTCCGCCACCTGGCAGTCGTGCCCGGCGCCGACAATCACGGTGGCGTCGTCGGCGATTCCGCAGGAGGAGAGCATCGCCCATTCCAGATCGAAATAGCCGTGCCCCTTGCCGAAGCGAATGCCGCTCGGCGTGATGGCGGAGGCGCCGGTGACCATCATATCCACATGGCCGACCGATTCTTTGAGCTGTGCCAGCGTCTGAAATTTCCAGTAGCGGGAGACGCCGTCCAGCAGAGAGGCGACCTCCTCCTTGCCCTCCGGGATCTGACCCGGAGCGATCAGGAAAAAGCCGCGCGTGATGCCGTAGTTCGTCATGATGACGGTCTTTTTATCCCGGAACGCCTGCTCGCGCAGCGTCTCAAGGTTGTTGTCCGGGGTGATGAAAATTACGTTCGCACGGCGGTACATCTCCGTGGCGGTCAGCAGGGCCGTTCCCCTCTCGCTGCCCTCATAGTCGCAGATAAACTCGGAAAACTGCCAGCTGAATTTGGAATCCGGTTTGGCCACCTTCAGCAATTCCTCCCAGATTTGAACCCGCGCCGTCTTTGCGTCGATTTTTTCGCTCATTTTGCTTCCTCCGAACCTGTTCCGATTTCCGTCGTCTGCGGATTTTTTTAGGGATCGCCGCGGAGGCGATTCCCTTTATATGATGAAACTATCATATTCGCCGAAATCCGCATTGTCAAGTTAGCAAAAAATATTCGGAGAATATGCCTGTTTTTTAATCATTTTGTTTTTAAATGTTGTAAAAACGCTGTTTTTTGCCCAACAAAACACGAATTGCACAAATATATTTTATATATTTTTTGTTTTATATAAAATATTTACATAGATGCGGCCGCATTTCCTATCTCAAATTGGAATATTTCCCTTGAACTGGCATTCTTCATAAAATTATCCTGATGGAGTTTGAGGAAGAAGCGTCGGTTTCCGCCCCAAAATTGCAGGATTTTTTACTCTCTCCTGCATTTTTTAATTTTATAGGTTTCTTTTCTTTCGGAATTTCTTTGCGCGCAAAGCGGTCCTCACAGAAGCCGGCATTGTTTACAAGCTGTCGAAGGCTGCGGTAATTTTTCGCGCGGAATTTTGCCGCGGCAATAAAAAGAGACCGGTGTGGTTTTTACCGCATCGGTCTTTTCTAATCGAAATTGTTTCCTTCCGCCAAAACGGCGGAGGGTCTCCCCTTTCGGGAAAATCAGATGAATTTGACGGGGTTAATCTTGATGCCGGGGCCCATGGTCGCAGAGACGACGCAGGACTTGACATACTGGCCTTTCGCCGTGGCCGGGCGAGCCTTAACGATGGCACCCATCAGGGTATCGAAGTTCTCCTGAAGCTTTTCGGCGCCGAAAGAGGCCTTGCCGATCGGGCAGTGGATGATGTTGGTCTTGTCGAGACGGTACTCGATCTTACCGGCTTTCGCTTCCTTGACGGCTCTCGCGACGTCGGGGGTGACGGTTCCGGCCTTGGGGTTCGGCATCAGGCCGCGCGGTCCAAGGATTTTACCAAGACGACCGACGACGCCCATCATCTCCGGAGAGGCGATGACGACATCGAAGTCCATCCAGCCTTCGGTCTGAATCTTCTGCATATAATCTTCCGCACCGGCATATTCCGCGCCGGCATCCAAAGCGGCCTGAACCTTATCGCCTTTGGCGAAGACGAGGACGCGGATGTCTTTACCGGTTCCGTTCGGGAGAACGACGGCGCCGCGGACCTGCTGGTCGGCATGGCGGGAGTCGACGCCCAGACGGACATGAAGCTCGACGGTTTCGTCGAATTTCGCGGTAGCGGTCTTGGTGACAAGCTCAAGGGCCTCGGGAGCCTCATAAAGCTTCGCATGCTCAAAGAGCTTGGTGCTCTCAACGTATTTTTTTCCGTGTTTCATAATTTCGCTTCCCCCTTACTCTTCCACCGTGATGCCCATGCTGCGGGCAGTACCGGCAATCATGCGCATGGCGGCTTCGACGGAGCCGGCGTTCAGATCGCACATTTTAAGCTCGGCGATCTTGCGGACCTGCTCGGAAGTGACTTTGGCGACCTTCGTTTTATTCGGGACGCCGGAAGCTTTGGCGATATTGGCAGCCTTCTTGAGCAGAACGGCCGCCGGCGGGGTCTTCGTAATAAAAGAGAACGATTTGTCGGCATACACGGTGATGACGACCGGGATGATCATGCCGATATCGTTTTTGGTACGTTCATTGAATTCCTTGGTGAACGCCATGATATTGACGCCGTGTTGTCCCAGAGCAGGACCGACAGGCGGCGCCGGAGTGGCTTTTCCACCGGGGATCTGCAGCTTAATTAAGCCGGTTACCTTCTGTGCCATTTTTTAAACCTCCAACCATTACGTGGTCTGCGGAACCGATCGGATAAATTTCGGCTCCTCCCACACGCGGAAAAAAACAATCTTCCGCGTTTGCCGGCTCCCCGGCCGGCCGTTTCAAAAAGCCCATTATTCTCTCGGGGATGCCTGTTCCAGTTCGAGCTCCACCGGCGTGTTTCTGCCGAACATGGAGACGATGACGCGGACTTTATTGTTCTCTTTGTCGATCGCTTCGACGGTTCCTTCAAAGCCCTCCAGCGGTCCCCCGACAATCGCCACAACGTCTCCGACCTTGTAGCGAAGCTCCACGGTCTTGGAGCCGATACCCAGTTTGGCGACCTCTTCGTCGGTCAGCGGCACCGGTTTGGATGCCGGGCCGACAAATCCGGTGACGCCGCGGGTATTGCGGACCACATACCAGGATTCATCCGTCAGGATCATCTTTACGAGAACATATCCCGGGAAAATTTTGCGTTCCACTTCGCGCTTGGCATTGTCAGTGACCTCGACAACCTTCTCGGTCGGAACACTCACGTCCACGATCAAGTCATGAAACCTGGGGTTATCGATAACTTTCTCAATGTTGCCGGCCACTTTATTTTCATAGCCGGAATACGTGTGAACAACATACCATTTGGGAGTTTCAGCCATAGACATAGTTCCTTTCGCGTTTTAAGAGCCAAAAAACAGTTTTGTGACCAGACCGAAAAAGTAATCGATCAGGCTGATGAAAACCGAAGAAATTACCACCGCCACAACGACAACGCCGGTGTTGTTGATCACCTGTCTTCTATTGGGCCAGACGATCTTTTTGATCTCACCGTTGATGTCTTTGAAGAAGCGCTTCAGTCTCGCGATGAAAGACGGTTTTTTCGCGGGATTTTCATTTGCCACGGTAGTTCCTTCCTTTCATCATTTCGTCTCTCTGTGGAGCGTGTGCTTCCGGCAGAATTTGCAGTATTTCTTCTCTTCGATTCTGTCCGGATCGTTCTTTTTGTTTTTCATGGTGTTGTAGTTGCGCTGCTTGCACTCCGTGCAGGCGAGCACGATCTTGACTCGCATTGCGGCACCTCCTGATTCTCGGAATTTTTTGCCTCCCTCTTTTAGTTGGGTTTTTTGCACAAAAAAATAAACCCTTTTAGAGGTATCCTTACTATATCATATCGGACAGGCTCCGTCAAGCGTTTTTTTGATCTTACTCTTATTATTTTTTCCATAAATCCACTATAACACGCCGTCCCCTGACAATCAAGATAAAAATTGTCGGACATATTGCAGCCGCTTCCGAAAAAACTAAAAGCGTTAAGGAGGCGCAGTACCATGCATAAAATAAATTTCAATCGCATAAAATACGTAATTTGTTCTTTTGTTGCCGCATCAATGGCCGCAGTTTCTGTTTTCCACGTTATCCTTCCCGATCATTACACCATTTATGAAAACAGCACCTTTTCTTTTTCAAGCCGCTATGGAAATCTGATCACAACTTCGGCAGGAAACGCCGGAACCGAGGAGGTTTTTGCCGGAAACCGCAGCCGTTTCCACGTGGATCTTCGCCTGTTTGGTTTTATTGATATTAAAACCGTCAATGTGGAAGTCAGCGAGGGAAACGAGGTTTGGGTCTGTGGAACGCCGCTTGGCATTAAATTGTTTACCGAAGGCGTGCTTGTGGTCGGCATGGAGCGGCTTCAGGCGGCGGAAGGCACCGTCTGCCCCGCCTCCTCCGCCGGTCTCCGGACGGGCGACGTGATCTATGCCGTCAACGGGCAGGCCGTCGTGACCAACGAGGATATCGCCGAAATTATCCAAAACTCCGGAGGAATTTCCCTGACCTTATCGATCCGGCGCGAAGAAGAAAAAATGGAAATTTCGCTGACGCCGGCGGAAATGAACGACGGCTCCGGCTACAAGGGAGGCTTCTGGGTACGGGACAGTTCCGCGGGCATCGGTACGCTGACATTTTATGACGAAGAAAACGGAACCTTTGCCGGGCTCGGTCACGCGGTCTGCGACGTGGATACCGGCGACGTCCTTCCCCTGCTCTCCGGCGAGATCGTCTCCGCCTCGGTCACGGGCGTCGTGCGCGGTGTCTCGGGAAATCCCGGCGAGCTCAAGGGCATTTTTCTTGATGTCGCGTCCATCGGCATTCTGAAACAGAACTGCGAGGCCGGGATCTACGGCACGATGGATACCGTGCCGGAAGGGGCCGTCTCCATGGTCATCGCGCCGAAACAGGAGGTCCGCGAAGGCTCCGCGGAAATTTTGACGACGGTGGACGGCGCGGAGGCAAAGCGATATACGATCGAAATTGAACGGATCAATTACAGGGACGATAACCCCACTAAAAATATGGTGATCCGCGTGACCGATCCCGAACTGCTGGAAAAGACCGGCGGCATCGTGCAGGGGATGAGCGGCAGCCCGATCCTTCAGGACGGCAGGCTTGTCGGCACCGTGACGCATGTCTTTGTGAATGACGCCACCCGGGGCTATGCGATCTTTGCCGAAAATATGGCCGAGATCGCCGAGGGAATCGAATAGACGCCCGCCGCTGCAAAAAACGGTCGGAGCCGGTCGAACTGATTTTGACAAAACATTTATGTAAATTCCTGTAAATCTATTGACAGTTTGGAAAAATATGGTATTCTTTTCTATGGGAACAGTAAGGCCTGAACAAAAACGCCGTCGTCTCCCGCACTATGGCGTCGGCTTCCCGCAATAAATGATAGCGGTGCGGAGAAAAGGCAGGATAAATGGAGAGAAAATCAAAAATCATTATTTGTGACGAAAACCAGGAATTCTGCGGACAGTGCGTGGAGATTATGCAGTCCTGCGGATTTGAAGCATATTGTGTCTGCCGGGACGGAAAAGAGCTCCTTCAGTCCATTTCCGAATATAAACCGGACGTCGTACTCTGCGACGTATTCATGCCGCAGTTGGACGCCTTCGCCGTGATGGAGCAAACAAGAGCGCTCAATTTGGAGAAAAACCCGCTGTTTATGATCATGTCCTCCGTCGACAACTCGATGCTCGAACACGAGATTCTCTCTGCCGGCGCGGTCTATTTTTTCATCAAGCCGTTTGACATGGAGATCCTTGCCGAGCGGGTCGTTCACATTCTCGGTGCGCAGCGGAAGTCCGAAATTCC
>DAOSWK010000091.1:0-6473 GCA_035593545.1 Oscillospiraceae bacterium
GTTCCACAGAGAAGTAGCGGATCTCATAGGGCGTCTCGGGGGAAAGATCGCGGTGCCGGCTGCTTCCGGGATCGGTGCTCTTATCCGAGTCGTCCGCCGCATCATCCGCCGGGTTGCTTGTCGAGTCGTCCGCCGAATTGTCCGTCGAGTCGTTCGCCAAGTTTTCCGCCGGATTACCCGCCACATCGTCCGCCGGATTGTCTCCGGGAGCGCCCGGATCCTCCTTCGGCTGATCCTCTCCGGGATAGCTGCCGTTATTCTCCGAAAGGATTTGCAGCATCTCGTCGGCGCTTTGATTCACTTTGATAAAATTTGCGGTGTTGATGACGCCCATCAGCACAATTAAAACCAGAACCACGGACCCCATCGCTATCAGGATAAATTTTTTCCTCAGCCGTGCAATCATCGCTTTTCCTCCAAAGAATATCCCACGCCGCGCGCCGCCCGGATCTGCACCTCCGCGCCGAGATGCGCGATTTTTTTGCGCAGACCGGAGATATAGACCCACACGACGTTGATTTCCGCCTCGCTGTCGTATCCCCAGATTTTTTCAAGAAACCGCTCGGTGGGAACCACCTGGCCGGGGTTTCCCATCAGCATCTCCATCATCTGAAATTCCTTGTTGGAGAGGCGCGCCGACTCCCCGGCTCCGGAGAGCGTGAATCCGGCGCGGTCCAGAGAGAGACCCCCGAACTGAAGCACCGTGTCCTGAAGTTCCGGCTGCCGTCTCGTCATGGCGCGGATCCTTGCCAGAAGCTCCTTCGAGTCGAACGGCTTCGTCAGATAGTCGTCCGCGCCGCTGTCGAGCCCGGTCACTCGGTCGTCGATCTCGGCCTTCGCCGTCAGCATCAGAACCGGCAGGGTCATACCCTCCTCCCGGATGTTCCGCAGCACCGTCAGGCCGTCCATTTTCGGCATCATAATATCCAGAACGGCGCCGTCGTAGCCCCCGTTCTTCAGATAATCCAGCGCGTCCCGGCCGTTGTAGACCGCATCCACGGAATAGCCGCTGTGGGTCAGGATCGTGACCAGCGCATCCGAAAGGATCTTTTCATCCTCCGCAAGCAAAAGCCGCATGAAACTCCCCTCCTTTTTTCCTTGATTATATCACATCCGCGCCGATTTTGTCGGAATCTTCCGGCCCGGCTTCAGCGCGGCATTTTTTTCATACTGCGTCTATCCCCCGCTCCGGCTGCCGCGCGTCAGAAAATACCGCAGCGCCCCCGCCAACAGCAAAAGCGATCCGACGGCCCAGTAGATCCAGACATAGGGTGATGTCGTTCCGTAGATCTCCAGAATTCCGGAGAGACAACTCCCGACCGAGAGGGCCGCGATTCCCGCATGCCAAAAGCACCGCGCCGCTGCGGAAGGAACCGGTACAAACGCGATGCTCATGAGGAAAGCCGGCACCGCGCCCAGCAGCAGAGGGAACAGAAACAGAAAGATCATGAAGCCGGACCGGACCCCATGGCTGAAAGCCTCATAGATACAGGAAAAGATCAGGCAGAAGAACGAGATCAGCAGATACCTCCGCGCGAGAAAACGCATTCTTCTGTGGTCAGACACCGACGTAGACAATGTCGCTCACCTTCCTTTCCGAGATCGTATCTCCGCCCGAAGTCGGGTTGTTGATGACCTGCCCGTTAAAATACATTGTGGAGGAACCGCCTCCGTCGAGGTTGTAGGCGGTGGCGACGCCCAGATTCTGCAGGAACTCCGCAAATTCATATAAAGAAAGGCCCGCCGATTCCTCCGTGCGCCCGTCCGCCACGACCATCACATAATGAAGCGGCTCGATTTCGCCGATCGCCGTGCGGGGATTGCTGGTTTTTGCCTTATCCACCTCGGTGTCGGTGCCGACGGAAATGCTGCCGTCCTCCACCAGCGCCGGGCCGAAGGAAAACACCTGCCATGCGCCTTCGTTCAGCAGCTCCTGCGCGGTGACGTCTCCCTCTTTGATGATGGAAAACGACCCGTCGGAACCGATCACCAGATCCTCCTGATCGGACGAAGCGGCGGTGTCCCGATAGAGCGTGCCGTTGCGGATCACATAACCCCGGTTTTGCGCGCCGTAATAGTCCCCGTTGACGGCGAGGACGGCGCTGTGCTCCTCCGCCATGACGGAGGTTTTCTCCGTGAGATTTTTTCCATAGGTATCCTTCGCGAGCGCGGTCTTCAGCGCCTCGGTGGAGGAGAGCGTGATGTCGGCCACATAGACCGTCGTATCCTCATAGCGGGTGGTGGTCAGCGTGATCGAAACGCCGTCGTTTTGATAGGAGGTATCTGTGGCCGTGACGCCTGCGGATGTTGAAGACGATTTTCCGGTATCCGCATCATCTGAAGTACCGGAAGTCTCCGAGTTGTCGGCAGTTTCCGAATCGTCGGCAGAATTTTCAGCCCCGGAAGTGTCCGAGGCGCCCGCGGCGGAAACGGAAATCTCCGTCTCTCCGCCGGAGGTTTCCGACTGGATCGTGCTGTCCTGTACCGCCGCGTAGCTCCGCGGGATGACGAACGTATCGAGCAGCACATACGCCGTAAACAGAATCAGCGCGACGGCGTACATCGTTCCCCAAAGGCGGTATCGTCTGCGCGTTTTCATGAGACCTCATCCCCCGTCTTTTTCTTCCGGAAGACGACCGTCTTCTGGAACAGCCAGCTCAACGTGAAAAACGTGACTTCCGTGACGAGCTTCGCCGCAAATTTGTTGACGCCGACGTCGGTTACCAGCCAGTTGAGCAGCAGCGTGTTTCCGCAGAGGATGCCGGCCGCCAGCAGAAAATATTGGACGCCGGTCCGGAGGACGCTGTCGCTGCTGTGGAAAACGAACCGCCGGTTAATCATATAATTGACCGAGGCGCTGACAACTCTGGCAACGACGTTGGAGAGAGGCACGCCGATGCTCCCGAGAGGAGACGTGACGACGGCCAAAAGGCTGTAGAGACTGTAATCCACCAAAAAGCCGATAAACGAGGAACCCGCAAATTTGAGAATGTCGCGGTAAATGCGGTAGGAATCCCGGAACGTCTGGAAATGGGAGCCAGCGTTGTTGTTCTCATAGACGGTTGAGATGGAGATTTCCCGGATCGGGACGCCGCGCCTCGGGCATTCGAGCAGCATATTCATTTCATATTCGTAGCGTTCCCCCTCGATCATCAGTAAAAAGGGGATCATTTCCGTATGAAAGGCCCGGAGGCCGGTCTGGGTATCGCCGACGGAGACCCCGGAGGAGAGCCGATAGATAAACCTCGTCACCGTGTTTCCGAATTGGCTCCGAAGGGGAACTCCCTCCCCGAACGAGCGGCTCCCCAAAATCAGCGAACCGGGAGATGCCTCCGCCGCCTGCGCGCAGCGAACCGCATCCGCGACACGGTGCTGGCCGTCCGCATCGAGCGTGACCACGACGGCATCCTCCGGATATTGTGTATGAATATAGGAAAGCCCCGTTTTCAGCGCGCGGCCTTTTCCGTAATTTTTCGGATGTCTCCGGATGACGGTGCCCTCCGGCATGCGCTCATACAGCGCCTCGGCGGCCTCCCCGCTCCCGTCGTCCACGACAACCCGCTCAAAACCAGCTTCGCAGAGCTCCTGCAGCAGCTGCAGCAGGTGTTCGTCCGGCTCATAGGAAGGGATCAGTGCGATCCTGACCATCTGCGGTCACTCCTTCTGTGTTTCAAAGTCTTTGAAGTCATTATAGGGGAGAAAAATTAAAATTACTTAAAATTCCTTTGAACTTTCTGCGGGGCCGCAAACGGCATCCGACGGAACCTTTCCTTTGCCCGGTCGGGATACCTGTGCTCCTAATAGGCGCCGGAATATCGGCCGTTTTTCCGCAATGTTAAAAAATCCGTTTTTGAGCACGGGCGGCCCTTTCCTTGACAAACCGGGCCGTTTTGGGTATCATAAGGTACGATTTAGAACCGGAGGCGGAAAATATGTCGAAAAAGTTGATGCTCATTCTGAATCCTTGCGCAGGTCTTCGGGCCGCGAACCGCTATCTTGCGGATATGATCGGGCTCTTTTGCGCAAAGGATTTTATCACCACCGTATTTGTGACCGGAAAGCGCGGCGACGCGACGCAGTGGGTCGAGGAATACGGCGCCCAATACGATGTTATCGCCTGCATCGGCGGAGACGGCACATTCAACGAGACGCTGCACGGCATTTTGGAAAGCGGCATTCCCGCCCCGATCGGCTATATTCCCGCGGGCAGCACCAACGATTTTGCCAACAGCTTCGGCCTCTCCCTCGATGTGATGGAGGCGGCCAAAGAGATCGCCGAAGGCACGCCGCGGCCCTTTGACGCCGGAAAATTCGGCAGCCGGCATTTTTCTTACGTCGCTTCCTTCGGTGCCTTCACTCACGCGAGCTATTCCACCCCGCAGGCGGTCAAGAATTTTCTCGGCCATCTCGCCTATATTCTTGAGGGCACCCGCGACCTGCCATATATGAAACCGGAATATATCAAGTTGGACGCGGACGGAACCGTCTTTGAGGGCGAATATCTTTTCGGCGCGGTCAGCAATTCCACCTCGCTCGGCGGCATCCTTACCATCGACCCGACCATTGTGGATATGAACGACGGCAAATTTGAGATCATGCTGATCCGGCCGCCGGAGACTGCCGCCGACCTCGCGGAGATCGTGCGTGCGCTGACCAACCGGCAGTACGACTGCAACATGATCGATTTTGCCTCCGCCGGTAGGATCGCCATCCTTTCCAACCCCGACGGCGGTTGGTCGCTGGACGGCGAGTTTGAGCCCGGACAGGACGGCCTCACGATCGAAAACCTCCACAGCGCCGTCAATCTGCTCTGCAAGTGAGCACATTTTCTCAGAAAATCAACACGAAAAAAGACATGTTTCGTAAAATTCCGAAGAAGATTTGTTCACGCCCGGCATGGTAGAATAAAAGCGCAGGAAGGAAATCGTCAGGCCCTCCGGCAAGTTCGCCCAGCCGCTATATTACGGCAAGCAAGCAGTATTTTCTTCACTTCTCTCCTTATTGAAAAAAACGTCCGCAGAGATTCCGCGGACGTTTTTTTCATATGGAGCGGCGGAATTTCTTCCTCCGTTCCCCCGTTATTTATATTTTTTGATGTCGTATCGGTCGAAAAGTTTCAGCAGGAGCGGCGTCTTGTGCTCCTCCTTTTTTCCGGCAAGGATGTCGCGGATACGCCTCTGCCTGCGCAGCCATCCGAAAAAGCTGCCCGCCGCCGCAAGCGCCGTATAGATCAGCGCCGTCTTCCATGCCGCGGCATATAAGGAGAAGAAAACCGCCGTAGAACCGTAGCTCAGCAGGAAGATTGCCGGATAGACCGGCGGGCAGATGCCGTCCCGGTCGCCCATCACATAGCCGGTGACCGCCGCGAGCATCGGCAGGCCGGAGATCAACAGAAGATAGACCAGATAGACCTCCCGGTCGACCTCGCCCATCCACCCGCCGAACAGGGGCGCTCCCCAGAGCCCGGCGGCCATGATCGCCATATATTGCAGGGATTCCTTTACTTTCAGGGACGCCCAAAATTTCTTCCGGCCTCCCTGCTTTCCATCCTGCTCATTCATCGGTCAGATAGACTTTCTTCATCTTTTTGGCATAGACCGGGCGCTCGTTGCGGACCGCGCTGTTCGCGATCGTATCCACGACGTCCATGCCCTCGACCACGCGGCCGAAAGCGGCATACTGGCCGTCGAGGAAGGTGCTGTCCTCATGCACAATAAAGAACTGGGAACTCGCGGAATCCGGGTCCTGAGAGCGGGCCATCGAGACGACGCCGCGCACATGGGAGATCGGATTTTCCCAACCGTTGGCCGCAAATTCTCCCTTTACGTTGATCCCGGAACCGCCCATACCGGCCTTCATCGGATCTGCGCCGTAGGGATCTCCACCCTGAATCATAAAACCTTTGATGACGCGGTGGAAAATGAGGCCGTCGAAGAAGCCGGTGCCGACCAGAAGCTCGAAATTTTCGCAGGTGAGCGGCGCGGCTTTTTTGTCAAGTTCCATCTTGATGATGCCGCCGTCCGCCATTTCAATCACAACCATGGTTCCGCCTCCGTTTTTGTAGTAGATTCATTTTACTATTTTGCGCGGGCGTTGTAAAGCCGGAATCCGCAGAGGCGGCCCGTCAAAAAAACTTTGCCCGCATCCGGGACTTTTTATTCCGCTCTGCGCGAAGCCGTAAACCGAAAACAGAAAAATCCGGTTGCGGCCCGGAGACAAGGGCGGCCGGACTCCGCATCTTTGCCGGGATGGGGCCGATCTCGCCCGCCCTATGTTTCCCAAGCAAAAAAGCCTTCCCGTCCGCCGGAAAGGCTTCTTTTTTATGAATTCAGGAAAGGGCCGTCTTATTCCGTGGCGAGGCCGAGATCCTTCATGACCTTGTCGTAGGCCTCTTTTGTCTTGGCATCAAAGCAGACCATATAAACGTCTTCGATGCAGGTGTCGTTTTCGAGGAAAGAGAGGATCGTCTTGAC
>DAOSWK010000007.1:0-35359 GCA_035593545.1 Oscillospiraceae bacterium
GTACTGGGTGCCGTACTGCGGGTGCGGCGGAACCTGAGACCCGGCTTGCTGCGGATTTCCGGCGGGGCTGCCGCCCGACTGCCAGTTCCCCTGCGGATTCTCGGCGGGGCTACCGCCCGGCTGCCAAGGACCTCCCGGATCTTTTTCGTTGCTGCCGTCCCATGAGACATATTGATTGGTATTGGCGGAATATGTCCAGCCGGAAGGGGCGCGGGTATTTCTCTGCTCGCCGGAAGAGGTTTCCTCCTCGGCGGAAGAGACGTTTTCTTTGGCGGAAGAAACATTCGCCTGCGCGGCATTTGGAGGCGAAGAAGCTTCCTGCTTGCCGGACGCCTGTTCCGCGGGCTTCGGCTCGTAATTCTCCTGCTCCGGCGGATTGTTGTTGAGATTTTTATTCTCGTCCATGATTTCACCTTCGTTTTGCGGATTTTTGTCTATGCCTTTAGTCTATCCGAAATTTATGAAAGGAAAATAAACGGCTGTTAAATATTTTCCCTCACATTTGTTTCCAATTTACAGGATTTGCGTGTTGAAATCATGAAGTTTCGGCGGAGCGGTGCTTTTTGAGCTCTTTGACGGCCTTCGGATCCGCGGCGTCCAGCGAGAACGCAAACTCGACGTACTCGCCCTCCACGCTGCTGACGATCAGGTCGCCCTTATGGAGTTTGACCAGCGTCTGGACGATATAAAGGCCGAGGCCCACGCCGCTCTTATCCTGGCTGCGGGATTTGTCGGATTTATAAAAGCGATCGAACAGGCGCGGGATCTCGTGCTGCGGGATGCCTTCTCCGGTGTTGCGCACGGCGATGAATACGCGGTCTTTTTCCTGTTTATAAGAGAAGGAAATGGTGCCGGCGTCGTTCGTGAATTTGACTGCGTTGTCGATCAGATTGAAGACCACCTGATGGATCAGGTCGTTGTCGGCATAGACATAGACCGGTTCGACGTCGAGGCCCTCGATCTCAAGATGCCGTTCCTCGATCTTCTGCTCAAAAGAGAAAACGGTGCGGCAGATCAGCTCGTTGATGTCGAAGACGGAGGGAACGATCTGTGTCTCTCCGGCCTCGATCCGGGCGATGCCGAGCATGGCCTTGACCATGCGGGAGAGGCGCCGCACTTCCTCGGAGACGAGCACCAGATAGTCGTGCTGCTTCTCCTCGGGGATCGTGCCGTCGAGGATGCCGTCGATGAAGCCGCCGATCGTCATCATCGGAGTTTTAAGCTCGTGCGAGACGTTGGCGATGAAGCTGCGCCGCACCGACTCGAGATCCGCGAGCGACATGGCCATGTTGTTGAAGGCCGTGGCGAGCTGTGCGATCTCATCCGAACCGGTGACCGGAATATGCGCGCTGAAATCACCCTCGGCGAAGCTCTTGGTCGCGCTGACCATCATGGCGAGCGGCTTGATCTGGCTCTGCGTCACGAAATAGATGACAACCGAGGAGACAAAGATGGCGATGATGGCGCAGACGAAGTAGATGTCGATGATGTCGAGCACATACTGCCAAAGCTCCGAGGCATCCGCCGAGACGAAAATCACGGCCATCACGGTGCCGTCGTAGACGACCGGCGTACCGACGGTATAATAGGAGGTCTCGTAGATGCCGCCCAGCGTACCGGCCTCAAAGAAATTCCCGGCGACAGCCTTCTCCATGACGTCGTCGCTGATCGTATAGGTGTGGTGGTTGCAGGTTTCGCCCTCCGTGCAGATCAGCGTCTGGCCGTCCGTATCCGTTAGAAAGATGATGGAACCGGTTGTGGAGGAGATGATCCGGTAATCATTGAGCAGCGTATTATAGGAGATTTTGCGGTACCCGTAATTGGACATATCCGCGAGGGTCAGGGCGGCGGCCTGTTCCGCATTGACGGTCAACTGCTTTTTCTTGCTCTCGCGGAAATATTTGATCGAGAATCCGGCAAACAGCACGCCCACAAGCGTGATACCGATCAGAATCATCGACGAGCTGACCGAAAAGTACCGCAGAAACAGGGATTTCTGATAATTTTTCCTCATTATTCTTTCACTTCGAATTTATAACCGACGCCCCAGACGGTCTTGAGGCACCACTGATCGGAGACGCCCTCGAGCTTTTCGCGTAGGCGTTTGATATGGACGTCCACGGTACGCGAATCGCCGTAATACTCGAAGCCCCAGACCTGATCGAGAAGCTCGTCCCTCGTATAGACGCGGTTCGGGTTGCTGGCCAGATGGAACAGCAGCTCCAGTTCCTTGGGCGGCGTGTCGATGACCTTTCCGTCGACCTTGAGCTCGTATTTCGTCATGTTGACGACCAGTTTATCGTAGACGACCTCTTTGATGTCGTTCTCGGCGGGCGTCTTGCCGGTCCGGCGAAGGACGGCCTTGATGCGGGCGATGATTTCTTTCGGCTCAAAAGGCTTGACCACGTAGTCGTCCGCGCCGAGCTCGAGGCCGAGCACTTTATCGAAAGTCTCGCCCTTTGCCGTGATCATGATGATCGGACAATCGGATTTTTTGCGGATCTCACGGCAGACCTGCCAGCCGTCAAGCAGCGGCATCATGATATCCAGAAGGATCAGATCCGGGTTCTCGGAGGCAAATTTCGCGAGGGCTTCCTCTCCGTTTCCGGCGAGCACGACGGTATAGTTCTCTTTCTCCAGATAAAGGCGGAGCAGTTCGCAGATGTTGCGGTCATCGTCCGCAATCAGGATCTTTTCGTTGGCCATGATATTCCTCCGTTCTGACAGTGCAGCTCTTGCTGCCATTTATTATACAATTTTAAAAAAGCGAATCGTGAATAATCCTTGAACCTTTTTCCTCTTTTCGGTAAATTGCACTTGTGAAAAAGAGAAGATCCAACTATAATTATAATACGAAAACAGGGAACCTGCAATCCGTTATCTGCTCCCTCATTTCCATCATTATTCACGAAGGACGGCGAATTTCAATGAAACTCGGCATCATCGGTCTTCCGAACGTCGGAAAAAGCACCCTTTTTAACGCCATCACCAACGCGGGCGCGCAGGTCGCAAACTATCCCTTCTGCACGATCGAGCCCAATGTCGGCGTCGTCGCGGTGCCTGAACCGCGGCTGGACAAGCTCGCCGAAATGTACGAGCCGGAAAAATACACCCCCGCCACCGTCGAATTCGTCGACATCGCCGGGCTCGTGAAAGGCGCCTCCAAGGGCGAGGGCCTCGGCAACAAGTTCCTCGCGAATATCCGCGAGGTCGACGCGCTGATCCACGTCGTGCGCTGCTTCGAGGATCCGAACGTCATCCATGTCGACGGCTCCGTCTGCGCTTCGCGCGACATCGAGGTTATCAACCTCGAACTGGTCTTCTCCGATCTTGAGGTGCTCGACAGAAGGATTGCGAAGGTTGAAAAGGAATTCAAAGGCGGCAACCGCCAGTATGCCGACGAGTATGCGCTCCTGAAACGTCTGCGCGACTTCATGGAAGAGGGAAATTCCGCCCGCGCCTTCAAAGCAGGCGATGAAAAGGAAGAGGAGCTTCTCGCCTCTCTGCCGCTGCTCTCCGGCAAGCCGATCATCTATGCCGCCAATCTCTCCGAGGAGGATTTCTCCGAGGGCTACGAGAACAACAAAAATTATCAGGCCGTGAAAACGATCGCCGAGACCGAACATTCCGCCGTCATGCCTGTCTGCGCAAAATTCGAGGAGGAGATCTCCGGCATGGATCCGGCAGATAAAAAGGAGTTTCTGGAGGAACTTGGCCTCGAGGAATCCGGCCTTGACCGCATGATTAAAGAGAGTTACAGCCTGCTCGGGCTGATGAGCTTCCTCACCGCCGGCAAGAAGGAGGTCCGCGCCTGGACCATCAAAAAGGGCACAAAAGCTCCGCAGGCGGCCGGCGTCATCCATACCGACTTCGAGCGCGGCTTCATCCGCGCCGAGATCGTCAAATACGACGACCTGATGCGCGTCGGCTCGATGAACGCCGCCAAGGAGGAGGGCCTCATCCGCAGCGAGGGCAAGGAGTACATCATGCAGGACGGCGACATCGTCGTCTTCCGGTTCAACGTATAAGATCGTTCGCAGCGGAAGAACGCCGGCGTTGTCTCGTTTCTTAAAATATGAAAAAGGGCTGCTTAGGGAAAAATCCCGGGGCAGCCTTTTTATTATAACAATATTTCTATAAAATAACGGGCGTTAAGGCCGGCGAAACAGGCGGCGCCGGAATTGTCAAAATCGCGCTTCTGTTCTTTTGGGGCGCGAGGACAAACCGCATTTCCGATGCTGTGCGTCTTTCTTCGTGGCCGTGAAGGATGGCCGCGAAAATACATGCCCGATCTCGAGTTTGGGTACGACGAATTTGCCGGTTTTGGCGTAGCCAAAATCATGCTCCTGCTTTTGGAGCACGAAGACAAATTCGCAGCCCCTTCAGGGGCGCCTCAGGGGAGATCCGTGAGGATGGCGACCGGGCAATGATCGCTGCCGAAATACTGCGTCAGGATGAGGCTGTCGGTGACGTGCGTCCCAAAGCGCTCCGAGCACAGAAAATAATCGATGCGCCATCCCGCGTTATGCTCGCGGGCGCGGAACCGGTAGCTCCACCATGAATAGGCGCCGGTCTCGTCCGGATACAGCAGGCGGAACGTATCGAGGAAGCCGGACTCCAGAAGTTCGGTCATCTTCTGCCGCTCCTCGTCGGTGAAGCCGGCGGCGCCGCGGTTCGGGCCGGGGTTTTTGAGGTCAATCTCCTGATGGGCGACGTTCATGTCGCCGCAGACGATCACGGGCTTCGTCCGGTCGAGGCTGACGAGGTACTCCCGGAAGCAGTCCTCCCAGTCCATGCGGTAATCGAGCCGTTCCAGCTCCTGCCGGGAATTCGGCACATAGACGTTTACAAGATAGAAGTCTTCATATTCCAGCGTGATCATGCGGCCTTCGTGATCGTGCCGCTCGACATCCATACCGTAAAAGATGCCGAGCGGCTTATGCTTTGTGAAAACGGCCGTACCGGAATAGCCCTTTTTATCCGCGCTGTTCCAATATTGATAATAGCCCGGCAGGTCGAGATCGATCTGACCCGGCTGGAGCTTTGTCTCCTGAAGGCAGAAAAAGTCGGCGTCGATCTCCTGAAAGATCTCCGTGAAGCCCTTTCCGGCCAGTGCGCGCAGGCCGTTGACGTTCCATGATACAAATTTCATACGGTCGCTCCTTTCTCAAAGGGAATCCCGTCCCTATCCTACCCGATCCTGCCAAAAAATGCAAGCTTCGCTTTAAGAGGACAAAACCAAATCGGCAGGAAAAAAAGGTTCCGAAAGCGGAAAAAATCGCCTTTCGTCTCGGAAGTCTGCGCCGCCCTGAAGCGGAACGCCGCCGGTGGCCTAAAAGTTCGAAAAACGGGCGGAGAAAATATTCGAAACGGCCCCGGAGAAGCGCCGTGCGGAATCCGGAACAGAGCCAACCCGGAAAAGTCCGGTTGGGGCCCTCCTGAAGAGGGAAATAGCCGAGGGATGTCTTCCATAAAATGGCCCCGGAATGCCGGGCCCCATAAAAACGTCGGATAAGAGCAAAGGCCCTGCTCTCCGGAAAAGCCGCTCAAAAAAGATCCCGAAATGCAAAAACTCCGCGGCCGTTGCGCCCCGGAGTTATTTTCTCAGATTATTTGTGATAAAGTTTCCGCGTCTGGTACTGCGGCTCGCAGGTGAGCTGGATGCCGAGCTTGCGGAAGGTCTGGACGTCGACCTGCGAGAGGATGACGGAGGAATGTGCCTGACAGCCGCGCAGGGCGGAGAGCTCCTTCATCGCCCTTTTCGCGGTGGGGTTGGTGGCGGCGCTGACGGAGAGGGCAACCAGCGTCTCGTCGCTGTGGAGGCGCGGATTGTGGTTGCCGAGGTATTCGGTTTTGAGCATCTGCACCGGCTCGATGACCGAGCGGGCGATCAGATCGATGTCGTCGTCGATGCCGGCGAGCTCCTTGATGGCGTTGAGCAGCACGGAGGAACTTGCGCCGAAGAGCGCGCTCGTTTTACCGGTGACGATGCGGCCGTCCGGCAGCTCGATGGCGGACGCGGGCATGCCGGTCAGTTCCGCTTTTTCTTTTGCCGCGGTCGTGACCCTGCGGTCGCCGATGTGGACCCCGGCCTTATCCATCAGCAGCTCAATCTTATAAACCGGCCCGTCGCAGCATTTGCCCTGACGCTTATCGCAGAGGGCGGAATAATAACGGCGGATGATCTCCTGTTTCGCGGCCTCGCGGACAACTTCGTCGTCGCTGATGCAGAAGCCCGCCATATTGACGCCCATGTCGGTCGGAGACTTATAGGGGCTTTCGCCGAGGATGGAACGAAAGATGGCGTTCAGAAGCGGAAAGACCTCCACGTCGCGATTGTAGTTGACGGTGGTTTTTCCGTAGGCTTCAAGATGATAGGGATCGATCATATTGACGTCGTCGAGGTCGGCGGTGGCGGCTTCATAGGCGAGATTGACCGGATGCACAAGCGGCAGGTTCCAGATCGGGAACGTCTCGAATTTCGCATATCCGGCCTTGATGCCGCGCTTGTTCTCGTGGTAGAGCTGGGAAAGGCAGGTGGCCATCTTGCCGCTGCCGGGGCCCGGTGCCGTCACGACAACAAGCGGACGGGTGGTTTCAATATATTCGTTTCGGCCGAAGCCGTCGTCGCTGACGATCAGCCGGACGTTGGCCGGATAATTTTCGATCGGATAATGGAGATAGGAGCGAACCCCAAGCTGGTCGAGCCTCTTCCGGAAAACATTCGCGGTGCTCTGGCCGTTATATTGGGCGATGACGACGCTGCCGACATACAGACCGATCGCGGAAAAGGCGTCGATCAGGCGAAGAACCTCCTGATCATAAGTGATGCCGAGATCGCCGCGGACCTTATTTTTTTCGATGTCGCCGGCGTTGATGACGATCACAATTTCGGCTTGATCCTTGAGTTCCGTCAGCAGCCGGACCTTGGTATCCGGCGCGAATCCCGGCAGCACGCGGGAGGCATGGTAGTCGTCGAACAATTTTCCGCCGAATTCAAGATAGAGTTTCCCGCCGAAAAAGCCGATCCGCTCACGGATCTTTTCAGACTGCATCTTGTAGTATTTGTCACAATCGAATCCTGTTTTGTTCATCTTCTCTTTTCTCCATCCGTATGTAAAAATCGAGGGGAAACCACAGGAACTTTCCGCCAAAGGGATGACAAGCGGGCGAAAATCGGCTATAATATCTTCAAACAGGCGGTTATTTCAAAAGATAATACGCTGTTAAGTTTACCTCTATTTTATTTCTCCGTCAACCGATTTGCGGCCGTGTCGGAAAATATCGTTTCCTGGAGGAAGCCTATGCTGAAAAAAATTCTGGCCATGCTCGCCGCCCTGCTGATCACGGTACCCGTCCTCTCCGGCTGTTCTTCGGCCGAGGGGATCGGCAACCTGATCCATAAGCTGACGGAGGGCGCCGGCGATATCATTCCAAACGACATCGAATACCTGCTGGGAACTCTCTCCGGCGATACGGAGGATACCTCCGATCACCAGATCATCTTTTCCACCGGGTATGTCAATATGCTCAAAAGCGGCGAATACTTCATCGGCTATACCGCCGACGACGGCACCGAAATTTCTTACGGCACCAACGGCATCCGCTGGGGCATCTCCTACCCGATCGGCGGCGCGGAAGAGTCCTCTTCGGAAGAGAGCGCTTCGGAAGAAGCCTCCTCCGGAACTGCGGAAGAAGGAGAAAGCAGCGAGGCGGAAACCGAATCCGAAGTCCCCTCCGTCAACATCGTGATGGAGGACGGCGTCTGTTACCTCGTGGACGACGATGCCGCCACGCTGACGACGGTCAATCCTGCCGACTACAAGGCCGCGCCGTTTGTCATCGACGCCTCCGATCTTGAATTCAAGGAGGCCGGCGACAAGGAGCTTGACGGCGTCAGCTACCGCTACGAGGAGTACGACGGCTCGGCGGGCTCCGTGACTTTCTACTATTCCGGCAGCGACCTCGCCGCCATGGAGGTCAGCGAGACGGAGACCAACATCCTGCTCCATGTCACGAAATTCAACAAATGGGTCAGCAGCGAACTGATCAACCTGCCCTCCTCCTATAAAGTGATCCGTGAATATACCGCCCCATAAATGCGGCGGCTCTCCCGATCTTTCGATTTAAATTTTCCCTCACTCCGGAACACACGGACGTTGACGTTTCTTTGCGAGAGTTCCATTGATAAAATCAGAATACGGCCCGAATGCCGATCTTTATACCGGGAAGCGAAAAACCGCTTCCCGGTATTTTTTTTGCATAACCGTCCAAGCTTCCGCATAGGATGTTCCAAAAGGGAGTGAGGAAAATGCGGACAAGATTTCTGATCGCATTTTTTGGCTTGAACATCGCATTTTTAATGCCTGCGGCGGCGGTATGGTCCGGCTTTTTGGATCTGAACGGAGCGGAGGCGTTCCCCTCGCTTTCGGAATCGGTCTCCGCTTTTCCCAATGAGCCAAGCGCCTCTGGGGAGAGTTTTGTCTCCGGGGAGGCGTCTTCATCGGGCATGGAATCCTCCTCGGGCGCGGCTGAGGAAGAAGATGAAATGGAAGAGATCGTCTTCCGCGTGCTCTGCGAGGATACCGGCGACATTCTGGAGCTCTCCGCTCTGGATTACGTCCGGGGATCGCTTGCCGCGGAGATGCCGGCTTCGATGGAAAAAGACGCCCTGATCGCGCAGGGCGTCGCCTCCTATACCTTTGCGCGCTATATGGCGATGACCTATTATTGGCGGGAGTACGACCTCGCCGCCGATCCGGAGAACCGGAGCATGTATCTGACCGAGACACAGGCAAAAGAGATCTACGGAGACGCCTTTACAGAGAGCTGGGCAAAGCTGAACGAGGCCGCCGAAATCGCCGTTCAGTACGAGTTGCTTTATAACGGCGAGCCGGCGATGGCGGTCTATCATGCCATCTCCGCCGGAAAGACGGAGAGCGCGCTCAACTGCTGGGGCAGCGAGGTGCCCTATCTCGTCTCCGTCGACAGCAGCAGCGACAAGGAGGTCGCCGATTACCTGACGACCGTGACGGTCTCCAAGGCAGATGCCTTGCGTATGCTGAACGACGCCGGCGCGGGACTCTCCGGCCTCTATCCGGACCAATGGTTTGAGGGCGGGCGCTATTCCGACGCGGGCTATCTGCTGGAAATCACAATCGGCAAGGCGGATCTCACCGGCGCGACCCTGCGCACGATGTTCGACCTGCGCTCCGCCGCCTTCACCGTCGACTACGCGGACAATATCTTTACCTTCACCGTCCGCGGCTACGGGCACGGCGTCGGGCTCTCCCAATACGGCGCGCAGGCGATGGCTAAAGCCGGCAGCAGCTTTGAGGAGATCCTCGAACACTACTTTCCCGGTACGGAACTGGTCAAAGCCGAGGACGAATGAGCAGAATCTCCGGGTATTTTGACCGGAGAGAAACTCCTGTCCCGCAGAAAAAGCGCCGTCCTTCCGCGCTGAAAAGAATTCCTTTGTTTGCATGATCTGCCCGACCGCCCCCAGCCTGTCATTATGTCATTCAGGTTTTAGGGCTTTTCTTCTCAAATAAAAACAAGGCCCCCCAAATGGGAGCCTTGTTTTTGTTTTTCTAAAATTTCTTATCGATGCAGGCTTTGCAGCGCCTTCCGAAAGACCGGCGCCAAAAGCCATGCGCCGAATACGGCGATCGCCGCGTTGAGCCCGGAGGTGACGAATTTGAGCCCGCAGGCCGCGAGCGCCGCCGCGAGACCGCTGCCCTCCAGCAGCAGGGTGATCAGCGATTTGCCGAGATGCAGGACGAGATACGTTCCGGCACCCACTGCGCAGGCGGTCAGATCGCGCTTTTTACTCGGCTCCCCCGTATGGGAGAGCGCGCCGCAGACAAACGCCATCGCAAAGAAAAACAAAAACGTGAACGGCGCCGAGGCCGTAAAAGCCGGATCGGTCAGATCGTAAAGCATGGATCCGATGCCCGCCGCAAGACCGCCCTTTGTCTTTCCAAACAGCAGCGCCCCCAGCAGACAGACAATATTCCCGGATTTGATCATCGTCGGGCCGGCCGGCGTCGGGATGGGCCCTATTTTAATAAAGGCGGTGGCGACGAACACCAACGCGGCCAACACGCCGATTTCCGCAATATCCCGGATTGTAAAACGCTTCTCCATGGTTTCCCTCCTCTTTGAAAACAGACCGCTCAAAAACGCTGTCTCTGTACGATAGTATATCCATAGGAAAAGCGGAGTGCAAATCGGGCGGCTCCGGCGCTTTTCCGGCGCCTTTTGTGCGGATTGACCCATGGCGGCGATTCTTCCTGTCGGTTTTTTCACAAAATTTATGCAAAAAGTCCGGTTTCCACAGAGCTCCCCGACGTTGTTTCGGCAATTTCCATAAATTTTAAGGCCTTCCTCCGAAGAGTTTAGGCGAAGGGCAGAACTTCGTTTTTTGGGCCTGTTTTTCCACTTTTATAAGGTTAGAAAGGCGGGCGTTGCCTTGAAAAAAAAGCCTTTTTCTTGTATAATGGCCGTGGTTTTTCGGATAGACTTGTTTATCCGTGTATGATTTTTATGGAAAGGGAGTTTCACAAATGAACGTTGCCAACAAAAAGACGGTGAAAGACATCTGCTTTGAAGGCAAAAAAGCCCTTGTGCGCTGCGACTTCAACGTCCCGCTGAAGGACGGCGTCATCACGAACGATAAGCGCATTGTTGCCGCCCTGCCGACGATCAGATACCTGATGGAGCACGGCGCCGCCGTTATCCTCTGCTCCCATCTTGGCCGTCCGAAAGGCGAGTGGCTGCCGGAATATTCCCTTGCTCCTGTCGCGAAACGCCTCTCGGAGCTGCTCGGCGTTCCGGTCCGCATGAGCAAGGACGTCATCGGGGAGGATGCTCATGCGATTTCCGCTTCCATCAAGCCCGGAGAGATCGCCCTGCTTGAGAATCTTCGTTACTACAAAGCGGAGACCGACAACGATCCCGCTTTTGCCAAAGAGCTGGCCTCTCTCGCCGATATTTATGTCAACGACGCTTTCGGTACCGCTCACCGGGCGCACGCCTCCACCGCCGGCGTTGCCGACTATCTGCCGGCCGTCTGCGGATTTCTGATTCAAAAAGAAATTGAAGTCTTGGGCAAGGCCCTCAACAATCCGGTCCGCCCGTTTGTCGCGGTGCTCGGCGGCGCAAAGGTCTCCGACAAGATCGGCGTCATTACGAATCTGCTCGACAAGGTCGACACCCTGATCGTCGGCGGCGCCATGTCCTACACGTTCCAGAAGGCCCGCGGCGGCACCGTCGGCACCTCCCCCTGCGAGGACGACAAGCTCGACCTTGCAAGGGAACTTCTCGCCAAGGCCGAGAAAAAGGGCGTCCGCTTTCTGCTGCCGGTCGACAACGTCGTCACCGAAACCTACGACGAGAACGCCGCCTATCAGGTTGTTCCGTCGATGGCCATTCCGGACGGCTGGATGGGCATGGACATCGGCCCGAAGACCATCAAACTCTTCTCCGATGCGCTCAAGGGCGCCGGCACCGTTGTCTGGAACGGCCCGATGGGCGTATTTGAATTCGACGCGTTTGCAAAAGGCACCTACGCCATCGCGCAGGCGGTCGCCGATACCGGGGCCGTCTCGATCATCGGCGGCGGCGATTCCGTCGCGGCCGTCACCAAACTCGGTTTTGCCGACAAGATGACGCATATCTCCACCGGCGGCGGCGCTTCCCTCGAATTTCTTGAGGGTAAGGAGCTGCCGGGCATCGCCGCTCTAAACGAGAAATAAGCTTTGCCGATTCCCGAATTTCCGCCGTCCGACAAGACAAGGCAGAACGGGGAAGCACCCCGGGTTCCGTTTTGAAACCTGTTCCTCATACCGGGGCTGCGGAACGTCGTCCACTCTTTTCGGAGACGGAAATCTCTATGGCTCGGCCTGCATCCCTTGTGGGAAACAGCATGTGTTCCCGTCAGGATTTTGCCTGCCGGGGCCGAAATCCGTTTCTTATAGGGAAGTCCTCTTCTCGTACCAAAAGCCACAACAGATTTTTTACCTGTTGATCCGCGTCGGATTCCGGCCCGGACTGCCCGGCCCGTTTTTTCGGACAGCGGACAAGAGAATGAGGGAACCGATAAACCGTCTTTTTTTTACAGAAAGGATAAAACTTTATGGATAAAGCCAAACGAGCCGCCGTCATCGCCGGCAACTGGAAAATGAACAAAACCCGTGCGGAAACCAAAGCTCTGATCGGAGAGATGATTCCGCTGGTGAAGGATGCGGACTGCGGCGTCATCGTCTGCGTACCGTATACCGACCTCGAAACCGCCGTGTCCGCCACGGAGGGCACCAACATCAAAGTCGGCGCACAGAACTGTCACTGGGCGGATCACGGCGCTTTCACCGGGGAGATTCCGGCCGCCATGCTCGCCGACGTCGGCGCGGAATACGTCGTCATCGGACACAGCGAACGCCGGGCCTATTTCGGCGAAACGGATGCCACCGTCAATAAACGCCTCCATGCCGCGCTTAACGGCGGGCTCCGGGTGATTCTCTGCTGCGGCGAACTGCTTGAGGACCGCGAACAGGGCGTGACCGAGGAGATCGTCGGCCGTCAGGTCAAGATCGCGCTTGGCGGCGTCTCCAAAGAAGAGCTCAAAAAGATCATCATCGCCTATGAACCGGTCTGGGCCATCGGCACCGGGCGCACCGCCACCGCCGATCAGGCCGAGGAGGTCTGCGCCTACATCCGCGGCCTGATTGCAAAACTCTATGGCCGGGAAACCGCCGAGGCCCTCACCGTCCAGTACGGCGGCAGCATGAACGCCGCCAACGCGGCCGAGCTGCTTGGAAAACCCGACGTCGACGGTGGACTGATCGGCGGCGCTTCCCTCAAAGCACCGGATTTCGCCGCCATCGTCGCGGCAGCCTCCGTCGGCTGAAAAAAGATTTCGGCCTAAGGCTTTCTTCAAAAAGCAAAGGGGCGGCCGGCTTGTTTTTCGGATAAATGCATGCGGGAGCCGTATCGTCATACCGTCCTCCGGGATTCCGGAAAGCTTTTTCGGCCGGACGTGTTCCGGGAGAAGTGCCTTTTTCCTGTTTTTTCTGTTCCCGCCACCGGGCCCGCGTGACCGGGGCGGAATTTTCTCCGGCGACGCAAAGGCGCCTGTCAAAACATTTGGCAAGCGCCTGTCTTTATAGAAAGGACCACCTATGAAACCTCTCGTCTTAATGATTCTCGACGGCTGTGGCTACAACCCCTCGGCATACGGCAACGCCATCCGTGCCGCGAGAATGCCGAATCTCGGCAAAATTCTGGCCGAGTGCCCGCATACTCTGATCGGCGCTTCCGGCATGGACGTCGGACTGCCGGAGGGGCAGATGGGCAACTCCGAAGTCGGGCATACCAATATCGGCGCCGGCCGTATTGTCTATCAGGAGCTCACCCGGATCACCAAGGCCATTGAGGACGGCGAGCTTCAAAAGAACGGGGCGCTCCGGGCGGCGATGGAGGACTGCCGTGAAAAAGGCACCGCCCTGCATCTGATGGGCCTTCTCTCCGACGGCGGCGTCCACAGCCACATCCGGCACCTGTTCGGTCTGCTCGATATGGCCAAGGCGTTCGGGCTTAAAAAGATCTACGTTCACTGCTTCCTCGACGGGCGGGATACGCCGCCTTCCTCCGGAAAGGGTTATGTGGAGGAGCTTGAGGCGAAACTTTCCGCGCTCGGCGTGGGCAGCATCGCGGACTGCGGCGGACGCTATTACGGCATGGACCGCGACAAGCGCTGGGACCGCGTGAAGAAGCATTACGACACCCTTCTCTCCGGAGCGGGCGAGCAGTATCCCGACGCCGCGGCGGGTATTCAGGCAAGCTATGACGCCGGCGTCACCGACGAGTTTGTCGTACCGTTCGTCTGTGACAAAGCCGGCCGCATCCGGGAGGGCGATTCCGTCGTCTTTTTCAACTTCCGCCCCGACCGCGCAAGAGAGATCACCCGCGCGCTCTGCGACCCGGATTTCGACGGATTTGAGCGCCCGGAGAACCGCCCGCATCTTCATTTTGTCTGCATGACGCAGTACGACGCGACCATCCCCGGCGTGGAGGTGGCTTTCCCTCCCGAGAAACTGAAAAATACGTTCGGCAGCTACATTTCCGAGAAGGGGCTTCGTCAGCTCCGCATTGCCGAGACGGAAAAATATGCCCACGTCACCTTTTTCTTTAACGGCGGCGTGGAGGAACCCTATGAGAACGAGAGCCGCGACCTGATCCCCTCGCCGAAGGTCGCCACCTATGATTTGCAGCCGGAGATGAGCGCCTATCTTGTCACCGACAAGCTGCTGGAGGAACTGGATTCCGGGAAGTACGACGCCGTGATCCTCAACTACGCGAACTGCGACATGGTCGGCCATACCGGCGTCTTTGAGGCGGCGGTCAAAGCCTGCGAGGCGGTGGACGAGTGCCTCGGCAAAATTACGGCAAAAGTGAAAGAGCTGGGCGGCGTGGTGCTCATCACCGCCGATCATGGCAATGCGGACGTCATGCTTGCGCCGGACGGCACGCCTTTCACTGCGCACAGCACGAACCCCGTTCCGTTCATCGTATTCAATCACCCCTGCCGACTCCGGGAGGGCGGCCGTCTCGCGGATATTGCGCCGACGATGCTCAGGCTCCTCGGCCTGCCGCAGCCGCCCGAAATGACCGGGAAAAGCTTACTTACAGACTGATCTCCATTTTTATAAAAAGGGACCCCGCGGCATAAAACCGCGGGGCCCCCTTTTATTTGATCGACCGGTGAATCCGGTTCCCGGATATAAAACGTGCCCGGACAGCATCCTTTATTTCTTCCGCCATGCGGAGAAAGATGGCCTTTGAGCCGTCAGAATGGAAATTTTTTCGTTGAGGACGGCGATCCGAAAATCAGATTTTCTGATAAGGCTGTGCCCTCTTCATCAGGCCGACGTCCACCATGGCGTCGAGTTTTGTGCCCTCCGGAGTAAATTCTTCCGAGAGGACGCTGCCCTTCTCCCGAATGTCGGAGATGAGGCCGCCCTCGCTGTATGGCACCAACAGCGTCATGCGGACGCGGCTCGGTTTGAGCATGGCGGCGATCTTATTCAGAAGCGGTTCGAGTCCCTCCCCGGTTACCGCGGAAAAAAGAACGCAGTCCTCCGGCAGAATCAGGCTCTCATGATAGACCAGATCGCACTTGTTGAGCACGTTGAGCATCGGAATTTTGTCGGCTCCGAGCTCTTTAAGCAGCTCGCGGGTGACCTCCGTCTGGGCATCCGCCTCTCCGGAAGAGATGTCGCAGACGTTGAGCAGAATATCCGCCGAGGTGACCTCTTCGAGCGTCGATTTGAAGGCCTCCACAAGCTGATGCGGCAGGCGGCGGACAAAACCGACGGTGTCGATCAGCATCACGCTTCGCCCGTCCGGCAGAAGAAGCGCCCGCGCCGTGGGATCGAGCGTCGCAAAAAGCTGATCCTCCGCGAGGACTCCGGCGGCGGTCAGGCGGTTGAGCAGCGTCGATTTCCCGGCGTTGGTATAGCCGACGATGGCCGCCGTGACGATGCCCTCCTTCTTCCGGCGCGCGCGGATCAGTTCCCGGCTTGCGGAGAGATGTTCCAGTTTTTCCTGAAGGTATTGGATGCGGCGGCGGATGTGCCGGCGGTCCGTTTCAAGCTTCGATTCGCCCGGGCCCCTCGTGCCGATACCGCCACCGAGCCGCGACATCGATTTGCCAAGGCCCTCGAGGCGCGGAAGACGGTACTGATATTGGGCGAGCTCCACTTGCAGTTTGCCGGCCCTCGTCTTTGCCCGGGAGGCGAAAATATCGAGAATCAGCATCGTGCGGTCGATGACGGCCATATCCGTGGCGTTCTCAAGGTTGCGGATGTTGGCGGCGGTGAGCTCATGATCGAAAATCAGGAGATCGGCGCCGAGGTTTTCCGCCATCAGGCGAATCTCCGCGAGTTTGCCCCGGCCGACAAGGGTCGCGCGGTCGTATTCTTTGCGCTGCTGGATTGCCTGACCGACCACCTCGGCTCCGGCGCTCTCCGCAAGCCGCGCAAGCTCCTCAATCGAAGCCTCCACATCCCATTCGCCGCAGTCGGCCGCGACAAGCAGGGCCTTCTGCGCCGCCTTTGTTTCGGATTCGTACATAAAAATCTCCTCACTTAAAGCCGTCGGCGAACCTGACGGCATACAGGCCCGAAAAGACGCCGCGCCCGCTCGCTCTAAAAGGGGCCCTGAAAACTTCAGCGGCCGCATCAAAGGCGCCGCGGCTGCGAAATCGGCAATTTTCGGCAGCCTTTTATTTTTTATAAAGATGAAAAACCGGAGAGCCGACATTCGCGCTCTCCGGTCTCGGTTATTTTCGGTTTATTTCACGTAGGTAATGAGCTCCTCGAGATCCTTGCGTTTTCTTGTTCCGGGCTGCCAGCCTTCGGCCGGATAGCCAACCGCAATAATCAAACCGACCTTTTTTTCTGAAGGAATGCGGAAACGCTGTTTGAGCTTCTCCTCATCCATCAGGCCGACGATGCAGGTGCCGAGGCCTTCCTGCGCGGCTTCCAGCACAAAGGCATGAACCGCTACGCCGATGTCGAACGCACGGAAATCCCTCCGCGCGGAGAAGGGCAGCGTTTTGATGGCTTCGGCAGATTCCTGCGTGACGATGACATAGGCCGGAACTCCGCTCGCCCAGCCATTCATGTTGGCGACCTGAACATTCGACGCCATAAAGGCGGCGGAATCCGGATCGTTGGCCACATAGAAGTGCCAAGGCTGAGTATTCATCGCGGAAGGTGAGAGACGTGCGGCGTTGATGCAGGAAACGATCTTTTTATCCTCAACCGGTTTGTCCGCATATTTGCGGCAGCTGGCTCTCTGCTCAAGCATCTTCATAAAATCCGTCATTATGATCCTATCCTTTCCATCTTGTCGTTCCATATCAAAAAAAATTGACTGATAATAAATTTATTATACTCCCCCGGCGCGAATTCCGCAATGGGTTTACGCCGCAGGATCCCTCATTTTTCGGAAGTGCGCGAGGCTCTGGAGGAAATCCTCATGCGCGACGTCCCTCGGTTCGAATTTCATGAGTTTAAAAACAAAATTCATGATGGAACCGGCACAGAGGACTTCGATCAGCGTACCAAGCCCGATCGGGCCGCCGAGAAAATATCCGCCGACCAGCACGACGGCGTTAATCAACATGACCACGAGGCCGATCTTTGCCTTCGGCAGCCGGCGGCCGATCGCAACCATCAGCGAATCCCTCGGTCCGCAGCAAAGCCCGGCATCCATATAGAAATACATGCCGTAACACATGATAAATAAACTGATGAGCGCAAACAGGATACCTACCCATACCGTACTCTGTTCCGGCAAAAAGCCGACCCACGCCCAGAGATCGACGCTTTTTCCGACCAGCAGCGCATCAAGCAGCGAGCCGAAACCCAGCCGCTCTTTGAGCAGCAGATCGATGCCGAGTACGAGCAGGCTGACGATCGTGCAGGCGTCCCCGTAGGTGAGGCCGGGCACCCGATAGGAGATGCCCATGCTGAGCACATCCCACGGCGGCAGGCCGATATTCGCCTGAATGAAGAAATAGATTCCTATGGAGAAGATCTCGAGGCCGACGACGGCTTTCAAGATCCGTTTGAAAAATTCTTTTTTTCGATCCAAACTCTTTTTCCCAACCTTCCGGCAAAAATGTTATGGGATGTCTCCCCGCCGCGCCCGAGGCACAGATCATGGAATCAGGTATTCCGGCCGAATGAAGCGCGTCTCCGCGTTGAGCAGGTCGGAATAACAAAGGAGACAGCCGGGACTGTTCTGCGCGAGAATCCGTTTTTCCGCGTCGACGACGATCAGCGCATGATTGAAATTACCGCTGTCCGAATCTCCGCCGAGGGAGCGTATCTGGACAACATCCCCGACCCGAAGTTCCGAGACCCCCTGCGGGAACGAGACCTTCAGCGCGCTGTTTTGGTTATTGATATAAGACCAAAAGCTGTTGACTCCTTCCCAAGCGTCGCTTCCGCCGCCCGAGCCGGCAAACCATGAGATCGTCATGTTGTCGTATGCGCCGACGGAAGGCTCCATCCCGGCTGAAAATCCCCACCAAACGCACTGGGAGACGTAGTTCTGGCAGTTGCCCTGCCAATCTCCAATATCGTAGAAATCCGAATTTTTTTCCGTGAGATATTCCTGCGCATAGGCTGCGGCGAGCGTGCCGTCATAGATTGCTGCACCCGAAGGAACTTCCATATCCGAAGAAACGGTTTTTGGTTCCTCGGAGGCGGCGAATTCCGCCTCAAGCTCCGCCAGCACCTCCTCGTCCGAGCGCCCGTACAGCCCTTCCGAAGAGGAAAATTTTTGCAAAGCACCCGGGAAGTAATGATACGCCACCTTCCACACGCCGCCCTCTTTCCGGAGAAGGATGCTGTGCTGTGCGCCGACCGCAAGGATCGGCGGATAGGCCTCGCCCTCCTCGCCCTCTACGACAAAATGTAGCACGACGGCATCTTCGTCTTCCTCCGGCGCGAGCTTGCCGAGATGCCAGAGCCGCTCGTCCTCCACGTCATACTGTCCGATATAGGTAACCGTATAGGGCTTCTTCTCCGTATCCACCCAGCAAAGACCGCTCTCCGCCAGAAGAAGGCGCCGCTGCAGCAGGGCCTCCATCCAGAGCAGAATATACTGGATCTCTCGCTCCGATGTGTCAAGAATGGCGGTAAAATCAATCAGCTCGTTGCGGCAATAGGAGAGGTACATCTGCTCGAGATAGGCTTCGGCCGTCTCCTCGGCCGTCAGATTCTCCCCCGGATCATAAACGTCTTCTTCCTGTTCCGCTTCCTCCACCAAAGAACTCATCCCGGTCAGAACAGATTCCTCTGAAACATTTTTCGTCCCAAAACAGCCGGTCATCATTAAAATTCCTAACATCAAAGCGATCAGCTTTTTCACTCAGGCACCTTCCCAAATCAGAATCTTTTTCATGCTGCCGGGACCATGAGACACGCCCGGTTCTCCGTATCCGGGTCATTCGGATATACGGGTAAGAAAAAAGGCCCCTTGATACTTTCGCGGGGCTTCGATTCATCTCTCAAAAAACATCTTTCGCAGTTTTAGCTGCCCGGTCTCGGCATCCATCACGGAGATCCCGAGGAGCCTGCCGTCCCCATCCTTTACGGCGACGTCGCCCTCCATCGGTTCCCAGCCGCGCTTTCCGAGATCCAGCGGTACGCCGTTGCAGTAGAGCCCGGCGTCCCGGTCGTTCAGGATCAGCTCCGGCAGCGAGAGGAACACCCGTTCCATCGGCAGCAGAACTGATTCCAGCTCACCCACGGAGGCCAGTTTTCCGACCTCCGGCAGCGTGTAACAATCCGCCAGCGTGAAGCCGGAAGCCTCCGTCCGGCGCAGGGAACTCATCGAAGCGCCGCAGCCGAGCCTTTCGCCCATGTCGGCGATCAGAGCACGGATATAGGTGCCCTTTCCGCAGCGGACGTCGATTTTTGCCGTCTGGTCCGCCTCGCTGAAATCCAGCAGCGCAATCGAATAGACGACAATTTTTCTGGCCTCCCGCGGGATTTCTTTGCCGCTTCTGGCCGCTTTATAAAGCGGACGGCCGTTTACCTTGACCGCGGAATACATCGGGGGAAGCTGAAGCTGCTCCCCGACGAACGTGCTCATCACGGCGAGAAACTGCTCCTCCGTGACGTGAGATTCCTTTTGTTCGATCACCTTGCCGGTCGTATCCTGCGTATCGGTGGTGAGCCCGAACCGGATGCCGGCTTCGTAACGCTTATCCTCCTCCGGAAGAACCGCGCAGGCCTTTGTTGCGGAACTGAAAAAAAGCGGCAAGACCCCCGTCGCCATCGGATCCAGCGTACCGGAATGGCCGATCTTTTTCGTCTTTGACAGGCCGCGGAGCTTGGCCACCACGTCGAACGAGGTGAAGCCCTCCGGCTTATCGATCGGCAGAACGCCCGTCATGCTTTCTGTCCATCCTTTCATGCATCGGATTTTTGTTTGCCGCCTGAGAGAGCCGCTATTCTCTGCCGCCGAGCGCCTCGCCCACCGCCGCAAGGATCTTCTTTTTGGCGAAGTCCAAACTTCCTTCTATAAAACATCCCGCCGCACAGCGATGACCGCCGCCACCCAGACTGCTGCAAATGACGGAGGCGTCGACCTGATCGTCGGTGCGTAGGGAAATTTTAAAGCCGTTGTCCTTTTCCCGGAGCGTAATACCCGCTTCCACGCCCTCGATCTGGCGCGGAATGGCGGCGACGCCCTCGAGCTCCGCGTCAAAAACGCCGGTGCGTTCCATCATCTCCGTCGTGATCCATACGAGCGCACAGCGGTTGTTAAAATGATATTCCACCGTGTTGAGCACTTCTTTTTCGATGGCGATACGGGAAAGAGATTTCTGTTCAAACATGAGATAATTGATCGCCGCATAACTGCAGCCCGCCCGGAACATCTCGGCGGCAACCATGTGCGTATGGGCGGTGGTGTTGGAATAACAGAAACACCCGGTATCCGTCGAGATGCCGGTGTAGATGCAGTCGGCAATCTGTTGCGTCAGCTCCACCTTCGGAAACTCGCCGACGATCGCAGCCACCAACTCCGCGGCGGCCGCAGCCTCCGGACGCATAAAGGTCTTTTCCGCATAAAACTGGTTGGAGCTATGATGATCGATACAGAGGTCGATTCTGCCTTTATACTTGTCTGCGAGGGAACCCAGAAGCTGTTCGTCGGCCACATCGACCGCGACGGTGAACTTTGGAACAAATTCCTCCGGCTCATACTCCCGCCAGAGAAACGCATATCGTTTTGGGAAATCGTCGGCGCACTCCACGCGGGAACGCTTTCCGAGCCGACGCAGAAGATAATGGAGCGCGAATGCGGAGCCCAGAGTATCCCCATCCGGATTCTGATGGCAAAGCAGGGCGATGTCGTCCGTTCCTTCCAGTTCCTCACAGCATTCCTTCAATCCGATCTGCATGCGCGCCCTCCTTTCCTTTATAAAAATCAGGATTCCCCGGAAGCGCCGTGCGATTCCTCGCCGATCTGGCGAAGAATCTTTTCAATATCGGCGCTGTGCTCGATGGAATCATCCGCAAGAAAGCGAAGTTCCGGTACTTTTCGCATCTCAAGCCGCGTCGAAAGTTCCTTCCGAACAAATCCCTGCGCGCTCTTCAGCACCTTGACCGCGGCCTTCGCGGCGTCGAGCCCTTCCAGCGCGCTGACATAGACTTTGCAGCAGGAGGCATCTCCGGAAAGCTCGATCCGGACAATGGACAGCATCCCGTCGGAGATCCGGGGGTCTTTCATGCTGCGAAGAATATCCATCAGTTCCCTGCGGATATCCTCGCTCATTCGGTTGATTTTATATCCTGCCATTGTTTCTCCTGTTCTTGAGAGGCCCCGTTTCCGGTCCTCGGACGGGCCGGAATTCCGCGGCATAAAACCGCAGAGGCCCTCGGGTTTCCTGTTTAAAGTCCTATTTTTTTGGCAAAAGCGGACTTATTTTCCGCCTTTTGCGGAAGAATCGGCGGCGTTGTCGCGGTACTGCTCCGTGGTATAGGCCTCAAAGACGTCGCCTTCCTTGATGTCGTTAAACTTGGTCAGCGTTATGCCGCATTCGTAACCGCTCGCGACCTCTTTGACGTCGTCTTTGAAACGCTTCAGGCCCGCCAGTTTGTCGTCGGCGACGATAATGCCGTCACGGACCACGCGGATACTCGCGCCGCGGGTGATCTTGCCTTCAAGCACATAACAGCCGGCAACCGTGCCGACGTTGCTGATCTTATAGACCTGACGCACTTCCGCGCGGCCGAGATCGACATCGCGGAATTTCGGCGAGAGCATGCCGTTGAGGGCCGACTGAATCTCCTCGATGGCGTCGTAGATGATCCGGTAGAGACGAATCTCCACGCCCTCGCGCTCGGCGTTGTCTCTGGCGGTCGGGTCCGGACGGACGTTGAAGCCGACGATGATCGCGTTGGAAGCCTGAGCCAGCATGACGTCGGACTCGTTGACGGCACCGACGCCTCCATGAATCACCCGGACGCGGATCTCGTCGTTGGAGAGCTTCTCGAGGGACTGTTTGACGGCCTCGACCGAGCCCTGAACATCCGCCTTGACAATGATCGGCAGTTCCTTCATTTCGCCCTCGGCAATCTGATTAAAGAGGTTATCCAGCGTGACCTTCTGATAGGCCTTGAACTGTTCCTGCTTCTCCTCGAAGACGCGCTGCTCCACGAGTTCCCTCGCGAGCTTCTCATCCGTGACGGCGTTAAAGATGTCGCCGCCGGTCGGCGTGCTGTCGAGTCCGGTGATCTCGACCGGGATGGCCGGGCCGGCCTCCTCGACGCGGTTGCCCTTGTCGTCGGTCATGATACGGATTTTCCCGACCGAGGTACCCGCGATCACGACGTCTCCGACGTGAAGGGTGCCGTTCTGAACCAGCACCGTTGCGAGCGGCCCGCGGCCCTTATCCAGTCTCGACTCGATGACCGTACCTTTGGCGAGACGGTCCGGATTGGCCTTGAGCTCCTTGACATCCGCTACAAGGGTGATCATCTCGAGCAGATTCGGAATGTTTTCACCGGTCTTTGCGGAGACGGGTACGCAGACCACGTCGCCGCCCCATGCTTCCGGCACAAGGCCATATTCGGTCAGGCCCTGCATGACCCGGTCGACATTGGCGCCGGGCTTATCGATTTTATTGATGGCGACGATAATGGAGATGTCGGCCGCCTTCGCATGGTTGATGGCCTCGACGGTCTGCGGCATGATGCCGTCGTCCGCCGCGACAACCAGAATGGCAATATCGGTGCAGAGGGCTCCTCGCGCGCGCATGGCGGTGAAGGCCTCATGGCCGGGGGTATCCAAGAAGGTGATCCAGCGGCCGTCCGGCGTCTCTACGCGGGAGGCGCCGATATGCTGAGTGATGCCGCCGGCCTCGGTCGCGGTGACGTTGGTGTTGCGGATGCGGTCGAGAATCGAGGTCTTGCCGTGGTCGACGTGACCCATGACGCAGACGACTGGATCCCTCGACTGAAGGTTGTCGGCCTCGTCTTTGCTGTCGTCGATCAGACGGTCCTCGATGGTAACGACGACCTCATGCTCAACCTTGGCACCGATATCGATGGCGACCATAGCGGCCGTATCGTAATCGATCGTATCGGTGATGGAGGCCATGACGCCGTTCTGCATCAGGCGCTTGATGATCTCGGTCGCTTGAATTTTGAGTTTCAACGCGAGATCGCCGACGGTGATCTCATCCGGAAGCGTGATCTCCAGCTTCTGGCGGCGCTGGCGTTCCATCTCCAGCTTTCTGAGTTTGAGCTGTTCCTGCTCGCGGCGGGACTGCTGCGGTCTGCCGCGCTGGGTGGAGCGCTGCGTGAGCTTCTGTTTATTTTGGAAATTATCTTTCACTGTGGCGGCGGCCGGCGCAATCTGCTCATACTTTTCGTTGTATTTATCAAGATCGACGCTGACGGCGCTCATATCGACATGGGCAACCCCGGAGGCAAGGTGCTCGGCCGGCGGGAGGTTAGCCGGACGGGGCTTGCGCTCGACGGGTTTCTTCGGCTCTTTTTTGGCCGTCGAAGCCGGTCTGGAACTGTCTTTTCCGTAACCGCCAGCTTTATCTCCGCCGAAGGTACCGGTTCTCGGATACTGCGGGCGGTCGCCGAAACGGTTCTGGCCGCCCTGTTGGGTCTGGCCCTGCGCCTGACCCTGCTGCGGACGGTCGCCGTAGTGGTCGTTTCTTTGATATTGTGGGCGGTCGCCGAAACGGTTCTGGCCGCCCTGCTGGGTCTGGCCCTGCGCCTGACCCTGCTGCGGACGGTCGCCGTAGCGGTCGTTTCTTTGATATTGTGGGCGGTCGCCGAAACGGTTCTGGCCGCCCTGCTGGGTCTGGCCCTGCGGCTGCTCCGGTCTCGCCGGTCTCTGCGCGGGCTCCGCCCTCTGAAATTCCGGCTTCGGCGCGGGCCGCTGAGCCGCTTCCGGCCGCTGGGTCTGCTCCGCTTTCGGTGCGGATTCCGTCGGTTTTTCCGTTTTTGCCTCAGGCTCCGCCTTCCGGACCGGTTTCGCTTCCGGTCTGGCTACGGGTTCCTGCGCTTTCTGTTCCGCGGGTTCCGGTTCCTTCGGGGCCGCGGGCGCCTGCGTCTTCGGCTTCGGGGCCGGTTTCGGCTCGGATGCCATGGCGAAATAGTCGTTGAAACTCGAAACTTCGTGCTGCTTCGTATAATGCTCGAAGACGAGATCCAATTCCTCTTCCGTCAGCGGCGTCTGATTTTTTCTAGGCATCGGAGAACGAGCGGCAAGGACGTCGATAATTTCTTTCGGCGTCACCCTGAAATCCTTTGCCACATCGCTGACCTTGTACTTTACTAACATCTATGCAGTTCCTCCCCAGTTTTCGCTGATTGCGCGCCGTCCAGCAGCTCTTTAATCTTTTCCGCAAACCCCTTGTCGCAGACGGCGAGAACCCCCGCGCGTTTCGACAGGGCATGCCCTATCTCGTCCATATCCATGGACAATCGTCTGATTTCTATATGATGCTCTTCGGCGAGCTTTCGGATTCCTCCGGAAGTGCGTTCCGAGCATGTTTCCGCAATGAGCACGAGCGCGGCTTTTCCGGCGCCGACGGCGTCCGTGACGGCATCGTGGCCAAGCTCCAGCCGGCCCGCCCTGCGGCAAAGGCCCAGAATTCCGCAGAGCCGATCAGGCATTTTGCTCCAGCTCCTTCTCCATCGCGTCGTAGACCTCCGGCGGAATGGCACAGGCAAACGCCCTCTCCAGCCTCTTTGCCTTGCGCGCCTTGCGCAGGCATTCGATATCCGGGCAGACATATGCGCCGCGGCCGGGTTTTCGGCCCGTGGTATCGAGGGAGATCTCCCCCTCCGGCGATTTGACCACCCGGATCAGCTCCCGCTTCGGCTTCATCTCGCCGCAGCCGGTGCACATCCGCATCGGTATCTTCTTCATCGTGTCGCTCCATCTCGGCTTTTGGGAGCCCGGTTTCAGGTTTTCCCTTTCGCCCCTCCGTAAAAAGCCTTTCGTTCTATCTCTTCCGCCGCCCGCCCTCACAGGAAAGCGTCGGCACGAATTCGATTTTCATTTCCGTTCCTGCAAATTTATCTGCCAAACGGGGTTTTCACCACCCATGCAGGCGGACGCGGCCAACATATAAGCTGTGCGGGTTCGAGTCCCACCATTTTCCTGTCCATGCGGGCGAACATGACAGAGGTATTGTTTCCCGCCGCGGGGAGATTTCGGCATCCGCATCTCGGAATTTTTCTTCCGAAACGGGTTCTCCGGGCCCCGGAGAAAAGCCGGAATCTTCAAAAAAGCCCCGCCGGGTTTATTCTTCCCCCCAGAAGCCGGATTCCGGCTTGATGTCGATCTTCCAGCCGGTCAGCCTTGCGGCGAGGCGGGCGTTTTGGCCCTTGTTGCCGATGGCGAGCGAGAGCTGCTCATCCGGAACGGTCACCTTGCAGGCTCTGGCTCCGTCCGGATCAAGGATGACGTTCAGCACCTTGGCCGGAGACAGGGACGCGGCGATGAATTCGGCCGGATCCTCGGAATATTGAATGACGTCGATTTTTTCGCCGCCGAGCTCGTCGACGATCTTGGCGACGCGGGCGCCTCTCGGTCCGATGCAGGCGCCGACGGCGTCGACGTCGGAATCCTTGCTCCAAACGGCGAGCTTCGTCCGCGAGCCGGCCTCGCGGGAGACGGCCTTAATTTCGACGGTGCCCTCGTAGATTTCCGGCACCTCCAGCTCAAACAGGCGCTTGACAAGCCCCGGATGCGTACGGGAGATCATGACCTTCGGGCCGCGCTCGGAGGCTACGACCTCGACCACATAGACCTTGATGATCTCGCCGGGGACAAAGGTCTCGCCGGGGATCTGTTCGGATTTGAGCAGAAAGGCCTCGTTGTGGTCGATCTCCAGCGTCACGGAGCCGCGCACCGGGTCGGTGCTGATGACCTGAGCGGCGATGATCTCATGCTCGCGGCTCTGGAATTCTTTTAGAACTTGACCGCGTTCCGCTTCCCGGATGCCCTGTTTGATGACATGCTTCGCGGTCTGGGCGGCGATCCGGCCGAAGTCCTTTGTCTCCAGCGGAAGTTCCACAACGACGCCGGGTACCGCCGCATGATCGTATTTCCGGGCGGCATCCACATTGATCTCGTTGGCCGGGTCCTCGACCTCCTCCACGACGGTCTTGCGGATCGCGACATAAAACGCCTGTGTTTCCGGATCGATCCGACAGGCCACGTCCTCCGTACCGGGGAAATCCCGGCGGACGGCGATGGCGATCGCGTTTTCGATTCTTTCGCAAAGATAATCAACGGAGATACCTTTTTCCTTTTCCAGGCACATGAGCGCCTCAAAGAAATCCTGATTCATTCGTCCTGTCCTCCCATATCAAATCCCGGAAACGTCGGGGTCCTTATCGAAATCATAATACAACTTTATAAATGCGGCGTCGGAACGCGGAAACCGGAGCGCGGCGCCGTCGTCCAGCGTCAGGGTAACGATACCGTCCTCAAGCGCCGTCAGAACGCCGATGAATTCCCGTTCCTTATATCCCTCCGGCGGCCGGACGAAACGCACATCCACAAGCGAGCCGAAATACCGGCGGATATGCTCCTCGGTCAGGAGCTTGCGCTCGATGCCCGGAGAGGACACCTCAAGACAATAGTGCTGCTCGATGGGGTCCGCCTCATCCAGGATCGGTTCGACGGCCCGGCTGAAGTTTTCGCAATCCTCGATGGTGAGCCCGTCTTTATCGACAAAAAAACGCAGATACCATTCGGAGCCCTCTTTTTCGAAGCGGACGTCCCAAAGTTCAAGGCCGTATTTTTCCGCCACCGGCAAAGCCAGTTCCCTGCATATCTGCGCTGTATTTCCGTGTTTTTTCTCTTCCGCCAAGTCTGTACCTCCGGTAAAAATTCCCCTGTTCAACAGAAAAGAGCGGGCTTTCAATTTCCCACTCTCATCCTACTTCACTATTCTATTTTCGATAATACCATAGATAGATTCAAATTGCAAGCGATTTTTTTATCCCAAGGCCGAAAAAATGGCTTTTTCAGGCAAAAGGAGCCGGCTGCAGGAGGGATATTCCTCCCCGGACATTTTGGAAGGTACCGGGTCACTTGCTCTCCGCCCGTTCTTCCCTGAGCGGGCTGACGCCGTATTTTTTTCGGTAGGCGCGCAGAAAGCCGCTCACGGTTTCATATCCGTACCGGAAGCCTATGGTTTTCGGGTCCTCCCCCCGCCGGATCTCCTCGTGGCAGCGGGAAAGGCGTTTTTGCTGAACATAGCGGTACAGCGGCTCCCCCGTCTCCTCTCTGAAAACCCGTGAAAAATGAAACGGAGAGTACCCGACCGCTTCCGAGAGCTTTTTCACCGTCAGCGGCTCCGAAAGATGGTTTTCGATGTAATGCAGGCACGTCTCCATGCTTTGCCGATAGTCCATAATTTCCTCATTTCTATTCTTGAAAGGCGGGGCGCGCCGAAGAAAACTTCCGCACAGGCGATCCGAATGGCGATCAGGCCGTTTTCATTCCCCGTCCGGCATCTTCGGCAGTTTACGGTTCCGCTTTTTCTACGATATTCTCTTTATATGGAGCGGCAAGCGCATCCATTCTGCGGCGCCTTTTTGCCCGGGTCTTCGGGGAATCGCCGAGACTCGCAAAGAGGAACAGAAAATTCGCAACGATCAGGACAAGGATGCCCCCGAGCATCCATGCCTCCCGCTCCATCAGCGCTTTCGCCGCGAGCACGGTATCCCAATCCGTGATCTCTCCTCTGTCGGCCTCCGGCAGCGCCTCATATTCCGGGGGCAGTTTCCGGATTTCCAAAAGATCGTACGGGGTCAGATTCTCCAGCGGATAGAGGTCGGCTATCCGAGCGTTCAGCTCCGCGACGGCTTCCTTTCTCCCGGCGATCTCCTCCTTTGCCGCCTCCAGTTTTGCCACGCATTCGGCTTTCCCCTCAAAATCATCCGTCTCCTCCGCGGCGGCCAGCAGTTCGCCGACGGTCTCCTCCTGATCCATGGTCAGAGGTTCCGGCAGCGCGGCGACCTTCTCCTGAAATTCCTCCGCGCTTATCGCAGCCGTTTCCTGCTCATATTCCGTATCCGTAAAATCATAAAGCGCGGTCATGCCGTTTTGAAACCGCCACAGCGCCACGAGCGCACAGAGCGTCTGCTCTCCGGCCATGCTGTTCGATTCGTCCGGCTGTGCGGAAGGATTCTCCGGGTCCTCTTCCCGCGTATGCAGAAAACCGCCGTCCTCCATCCGGTAAAAGAGAATCGCATCCAGCACGGTATTGCCGTTTTTCAGAAAGCGCTCATCCGTCAGCGGATCGATGCCGAGCGCACAGAGCGCAATCATCACCTGAGCGGCGCTCTCCGCGTCCTCTTCGTTCCAGCCGCCGAAGCCGCCGCTTTCCTGCTGCATCTGCGACAGGCAGACAAGGGCTTTTTCCGTTGCGGCGGCGACCTCCTCCCGGTTTTGGTACGGTGCAAGCGCCTGAAGGGCCATTGCGGTCAGATCCGCCGCGGATTCCTCCCCGGAGAGCCCCCATCCGCCGTCCGCCTGCTGTTCCTCAAGAATGGCGGCAAGGATGCTCTCTCGGGTGTCGGACGCATCCGTCGGGACATCGTATTCCATGGAATCCAACGCGATCAGGCCCCAGATCCAGCCGTTGATGCCCTGTTTCCCGAGGGAGGCCGTTTTGCCGCGGTTATAGGTGCCGTCCGCGATCAGATCGATCCGGTTCCCCTCCGCATCCGTTCCCATGTCGGTCGGATCGCCGCCGCAGGCCAACACCGCGAGCGTGATCCGGTGCCACTCCGTCGCCTTGGAGCGGTCGAGCTTGTTCTCCGTTTGGTATTGCTCCTGCACATAGCTGCGCAGATGGGCGAGATAAGCGCCGTAATCTTCCTCCGCGCCGAAACGGGCCATGCCGATCACATACCAGTCCAGATCGGACGTCCCCGTCTCGTTGGAAAACGGGCCCGAGAGAAGATTTTCCTCCGTCGAAAGACCGACGCTCGTCTTTTTCCACGCGAGGATGCCGGAGATCACTTCCTCAAGCGAGGCCTCCCCGGATTCCTCCGCAAAGGCGCGGATCGGGCCCGACGCAAACAGAAGAATCGCCGCCAAAATGCATGCAATGAATGGTTTCATGATTTCCTCCCGGAAGAAAAGCCGCCCGGCTTTTTCCTTTGTCATTTTGTGGAACGGATTCCTTTATGTCCGTTTTTTCAGTCGCCGGAGGCATGGTACGCCTGAAGCTCCTCCAGCGTCAGAAGCTGCGCGGCATATTTAAGAATCAGCACCGCGTCGCCGGAATCAATGGTTCCGTCACTGTTTACGTCGGCCGCGGCCGGAACGGCAAGCCCGCTTTCGTCGATGAGCTGCGCGGCATATTTGAGGATCAGCACCGCGTCGCCGGAATCGACCGTTTCGTCGCCGTTTACGTCTCCATAGATCACATCGGACTCCGCCGGCGTGATCGTCAGGTTCACCACCACGGCGGGTTCCGCGTAGTCGACGCCGGATTCCCCGTCTTTATCCTGATATTCGACAAACGGATACCGGATCACGAACGTCGCGTCATCCGTCGTCAGCGCCTCGGCCGACCAAGTGACGGCGGAGGTGACATCCTTGACGATGCCGTTTGTGTAGGTCGCCGTGACGGTCATACCGGTCCCGTCAAAGATCTCCCCCTCCATATAGGCGAGCTTGTCCGGCTGGCTGGTGATCTCAAGCTTTTCAATCGTGCTGCCGACCGCCATCAGGTAAGCGGAATCGTTTTTGAAATAGAGTGTGCCGTCGTCATCCACGAGCGGGCTGCAGATCGCATACTGCGCCTGCGCGCCGCTCGGCGTAAAGAGGCGGTAGGCCGTCTCGTAATCGGTCGTGCTGCCGGCATCGGTATAGGATTCCGTCACGACATAATCCGCGGCGGTCTGACCGGGCTTGTCCCGCAGCACGCGGAGCTTGCCCGGCGTGTAGTTGTCGAGGAAGTAGATGTAGACGGCTCCCTCGCTCTCCTCGTAGGCGGTGGTCAGGATGCCGCTCGTCTGAGGATAGCCCTGCGTGCGGACCGTATAGGCGAGCTCCCAGTTTTTGAGATCGAGCACCGCGATGTTGTGGCCGGAATAGGCCTTGAACTGGCCGATTCCCGAGACGCCGACATACGCGCGCTGATTGTAAATCGTCGGGGTGCTCGTGCTCATCGGGGGATTGCTCTCGCTGTCCGTATAATTGTAGAGCTGAATATAGCGCAGCGAATTCTCCGTAAATGTGCCGTCCTCTTCGACGGAGATGCCGTAGAAATAGCCGCCTTTGGAGGTGAAATAATATTGATCCGTCTCCGGGTCGTAGGTGACGGAGCTCCGGATGTCGCCCACAAAAGGCATTTCGATCGAGTCGAGCAGCTCTCCGTTTTTGGTCGAGAAGGAGAGGAGGCTGGCCTTTCCTGTGGTGTAGCCGGACGCGCCGTCGTCCGTTCCGATCAGGACGAACTCGTCGCTCACATAGACGCCGGCCCAGTAAAATCCTCCGGTCCGGGTATACCGCCACGAGGCGAGCTTGGTTTCTTTTTCCTGCGAGGGATCCTCATCCGTCACGGAGAGACAGACGAAGCTGGCCTCAAGACGCTCGCCGAGCCAGAAGCCGGTATAAATATAGCCGTCATGATAGGCGATCGGACAGTTCGGCTGGCCGCCCAGCGGATCTTCATAGAGCCAGAGGGATTCCAGCGTCTCGGCGCTGAATGCCTGTACGGCGCCGTCGGAGAGGCCGATGAAAATCATGCCCTCCGCGTAGGTCGGGCTGTTGATCGCGAAGCTCGAGGAACGATCCATCTCTCCCTCCGCCACGACGGCGCCGCTGAGCTTATCGATCTTATAGATTTTCTTTCCCGAATATGTATAAAGGTAACCGTCCACGATGATCGGACAGCCGCAGGCATCGGAAGAGTAACCGTCCCCGAGTTTGGTTGCCCAGTAAAGCACCGCGTTCTCCGCTACGGTCGGAATGGGGCTGTCCACCACGCCGTTGTTGTTGTCGTCCGCGCGGAAAGAGGGCCATTCCGCCGTGTACTGCGTCAGAGAGGCGTCGGGGGCCTCCTCCAGCGCGACCGTCACGGTTTCATCGCTCTCCGGCGCGGCATAGGAATCACACGATGCGCCGACATACCCATGAGCCGTCACGGTATAGGAATAGTCCGTGCCGGCAGCCAGCGCAAAGACGTTCTCCGTCTCCTCATAAATCCGTTCCCCGGTCGCTTTTTTAAGAAGACAGACCACTGCGTCGGCCGGAGAGACCTCGAACGTCACCCGAACGGGCGCCGCCTTCTGCACATGGATCGTATAGGTCAGCGGCAGGCTGGCAGGGTCCGCATGACAGACCTCGATTTCGATGGTCTCCGTGCCGGCGGTCTCCGAGGAATCCAGCGTGACGGCAGCTTCCGCGAGGCTGTCGTACCGTGTGCCGTTGACGAAGGCATAATATCCGCCGCAGCAGGCCGTCGTCTCCGCTTCGTTCATAAATGTGCCGGAAAGGACGAGCTCCTCCGTCCCGTTGAGCACCGTCACATAATAGTCCGTCACATCGCGGTCAAAGGAGAGCGCCGCGCCCGTGCTGTCGGCAAAAGCGACGGTGCCGTCCGCCGTGGATACCGAAAGGCTTGCCAGATGCTCGGTGCGTATAACCGAAAAGAGATAGTCTTGATAATAAGTGACGTCACCCGAAGTTTTGGAGAGACGGAGCGTCAGTTCCTGCGAATAGCCGCATCTGGCAAGGCAGTTCCCAAGGTATCTTGCCGATCCGCTCGTGCTGACGACATAGCTGCTGCCGATCGTGACGACGGTCTTTACGCCGTGTGTGGAGGCGGTCGTCGTCTGATTGAAGTAGTGCGCGGCGGCGGTGTAGCCTGTCGCCGGAGTCGCCTGCACATAGGCCGTTGTGCCCGCATCCGGAACGGTGTACTGATACTGATGCTCGTCCTGAGAGAACGCGCGGTCGCTGGGATAGGCCTTCCTTGTGCTTGTGCCGGGGGCGTTGTAAAGGATGAAATCCGTCATGGCATCCGCCGTATCCGGCGTGGCCGCGGTGACCGTCAGCCCGGCCGACGCGGTAAATGTTCCGGTTGCGTGATACCATTCGTCTTTTGTCGCAATGTATGTATAGGCGTTCCCCGGAATCAGCGAATAGGTCTCCCCGTCCGCCGCCGGCATGATCGCCGTACCCACGGCGTCGGCAACCGAGACGGTCACCCCCTCTTCGCACTCCACGGTGACCGCGACCGCCGCGGTCTTTGTGAACGTCAGCAGGTAGGTACTTTCCGATCCGTCGGTATAGGAAACTTTGACCGGCACCGCCGTCGTGTCGTCCGTCAGGGAGACGGTCGTTTCTTCTGCTCCGTTCACCTGAATCGAATACCCCTCGGTGTCAAAGGGGACCGCCGTGATCTCCGCGGCGTCGGAGACCGTTGTCAGCGCATACTCCGCCGTGCCGGGATCGAATTCCAGATAGAGCTGCGTCCCGCCAGCCGTGACCGAAAGCGCGGAAAGCGTCGGCACGCGCCGGATCTCCATCGTATACGACTGAATCATCATAAAACCGTCCGCGCCGGTGTACTGCGCCTCCAAGGAGAATGTTCTGCCCTCCATGCCGGCCGAAATGAGATAGGTGACCGCGGCGTACTGGCTGTTCCAGCTTCGGATCGTCTCAGAGTAATCCTCTCCGTTCGTGCCGGTATAGATCGTACGCAGCTTCGTATCGGAAGTGCTCGGCACATCGGCGCCGATCTCCGCATACAGGGCAAGGCTCTTTTCTCCGAAGCGGTCGTCGACCGAACAGACCACGGTATGTGCCGCCGCATCGATTTCATAGGGATAGGCCTCCTTGCTGGCGTAGTTCAGCAGCTTGATGTCGCCGAACCACGCTCCGGAAGGCAGCGCGAGCGTGACGGCGGCGCCTTGGCCGTTTACCGTCACGGTGCCTTCGGTGCGGTTATAACTGCCGTCCGAGACGGAAAAAGCATAGGTTCCGGAGATCACGGAGACGGAAAGTCCCTCCGCCTCCGTGACGTTGCCGTAGCTGTCCGTCATGGTGATATGGGCGGAGGAAAGCGAGGCCTCTCCCTGCGTAACGGTGAAAGAGACGGGATATTTGTCGCCCTCCAGCAGCGCCGCGTATTCGGCGATCCGGTTTGTCAGTTCCTCGGAGAGCGCCGACGCCGTGTCCGCATCCGCCGTGCGAAGTCCGGAAAGCGCGGCGGCATATGCGGTTTCGGCTGCGGGATCATTCTGAACATGGTTCGTCATCCCGCGGTAGCTGCCCATGATTTTGACAAGTTCGAGAAGCTCCTCCGAGCAGGTATCCGACACCCGGAAAATCAGCGCCGTCACGTTCGATGCCGGGGCTCCCAGATCATAGCCGCCGTCATCATAATAACGGGAATAGTTGGCGGAGACGCCCTCGATCTCGCTGATATAGCCCTGGTCGATCCCCGTAAAGGAATATCCGCTCGAGACGAGGGCCTCCGCGATCGACTGGCTGGCCGTATAGGAGATCGGCGTCGGCTCAATGACGGCCTTGTTTGCCGTCACCACCGCAAGATAAAAGGAGCCGCCGCCCTCCTCCGCCTCCGCGGTCAGGAACATCATGCCGCAAACCGCACACAGCGCGGCGAGGCCGGCGAAAAAGCGTTTCCACAAATAAGCCATTTTCCGTTTCTCCTCCTTACAGATACCAACAGTTGATCCAGCGGTAATAAAGCCGCTGACGACAGGTCCAACGGTTGAGACAAAGTCCGACGGTGGCCTTCGCAAATTCTTCCATGAATTCCCGCCGCCCATCCGCGGCCGTTTTGCCGAATTTTGCCGCGAGATTGTCCATATAAGCCTTTTCATACAGTCCGGTGGGCTCTCCGGCCCATTTTGCCATGACCGACGCGAAATGTTCCGTCTCCGGCATGCCGCGGAAACCCGCGAGCCGCATCAGCGCCACCGCGTAGCCGAACCACGCGGCGACGGCCTCCTCCTCCGGCAGTTCCGCGATGCGCCGTAGCGCCCGGTGAAGCCGGATCCGCCCTCGAATCACCCACAACAGCAAGCAGATCAGCAGCGTCAAAAGTATCCAAAACAGATTGCTGAGTTTGAAGAGCATGGCCCCGATGCCCGACGCCGACTCCTGCGTATCCTCCGGCTCCACGATCTCCGGAGACGGCCGGTGTTTGCTGACATAGGAGCGGCTGTAAGATTTCGCGCCGTCCTGATAATATGGGCTGTTTTCGTCGAAAACCGTCTCGAGCTCGATCTCCTCGTCGTCGAGATAGCCGGGCGTCACCTCAAAGGGCATCCAGCCGACGCCGTCAAGATAGTACTCGGCCCAAGCGTGCGCATGATTCTCATCGAGCGGAATCGTATCGCCGGACGTAAAATTTTCCGCCTCCGCCGCGGAAAGAAAATATCCTTCGACATAGCGCGCGGGGACGCCGTAATAGCGCAGCATCAGCACCGCGAGCGTCGCATAGTGAACGCTGTAACCCCGCCCCTTTCGGAGCGTATAGGAGAGGAAATCCGTCTCCCCGCTTTGGGAGACGTTCTCGTCATAGTCCATATTGGTATCAAGGTAGTCCCGGATCCGGGATTTGATCTCCTCCAGAGAGAGCTCGTCCGTCTCGGTGCCGAGCGCCGTGACCAGCGCCTCGCAGGCCTCGTCCGTAATAGTCAGGTCGTTTTCGTACACATACTGCCGATAGGCCTGCTCGTTATCCAAAAACGTAAGCGCCTCCGGGTCGCCCGCCGCCTGCCGATCGGCAAGAGCGCTCTGGTAGACATACCAGTCCGGCACGTTGCCCGTCAGCATCTCCAGCGAATAGGCGTTCTCCTCCGCGTAAGTGGCGTCGCCGATCCGCATCGCGTCGAAAAGCTCGTTCGTGCAGACCGCGTAAGGCAAAAACATGCGCTCCTTGCAGGCGGTCAGATTGGTGATTTGAACGGACGAGGTCTCCGGCTGCGTCTGTGTCAAAAGACCGGCCGAGGAAATTTCGCTCTGTCCATAAAAGCCCTCCTGATGCAGCCAGTAAAAAAGGTCTTTATATTCCGCCTGCGTGTCGCCCGAGAGCGGCTCCCAAGAGGTACCGGTGTAGATTTCGCCGACCATCCCGCGCAAATAGAGTTTCTGCGGATGTTCCATCGTCACTTCGAGCGCAACGGTGTCGTTTTTCTCCCATGAGGAGACATCCGCGAGGTCCCCTTCCGGCATGGAATTGGACGAACTGCGCCAGGAGATACGTATCGCCAGAAGTATTGCTGAAGGTGGAATTGTT
>DAOSWK010000092.1:0-6434 GCA_035593545.1 Oscillospiraceae bacterium
GAAGAGACAGCCCTCCGAGAGGCGGCGGCTACATATCTTTCCACCCGGACGGAGCACTTCGCGACGATCATGAATGTCTGTCCGACAGGCATCAAAATCACCTCCGCAAAGAGGCGCTGGGGAAGCTGCTCGCCGAAAAATGCGATCTGTTATTCGTGGCGGCTGATGTTGGAGCCTCCGGAAGCGATCGACTATGTCGTCGTGCATGAGCTTGCCCATATCCGGCACAAGGATCATGGCGAGGGATTTCATCGGTTTGTCGCCTCCGTGCTGCCGGACTGGAAACGGCGGGAGAAGCTGCTGAGATAGAAAAAGGCGGCCGTGTAAAAGAGGGACGGCATAAATGAAATATACATCCGTCCTTTTTGCTGCATCGTTCCTGAAGAAAGGTACGGCTGTTTCACAAAAAAGGTCCGTTTCAAACAAGGCTCCGACGAAAAGCGGATGGAAAGCAGGATTTTAATTCCGCAAGAGAGGACACGGATTTCCCGAAAAATGCCGAAAAACGGATTGCTATTTTTTCTGAATGTGATATATTTATGACATGAAATCGTTTCTCGGAGCGTTTTTAGGAAAGAAAAATAGGATAAAGAATTCTTGTGGTTGTCCGGTTTGAAAGAAAAAGACCGGAGAACTGAACAAGGGAACTCGGGTGAAAATCCCGGACGGAACACGCCGCTGTGAGCGCGAAGTCCATATTCGTCGGTGAAAACCGGTCATTGGCCAAAAGGCTGAGAAGGCAGAATATGAGATGCGGGGACAAAAATCCCCATAAGCGTAAGTCAGAAGACCTACAAGAACGGCAGAAAGTTCTCTTCCAAGAAAAAAGAAGAACTTTTGCGCACGCAAAATACGTATGCGGCGGCCTTTTTGACCGCCGCATTTTTTATTCTCCGAAAAAATGAACGGTTTCTGCCGTGAATATAAAATGCGACCGTCACAGTCCCGTCTCGCAAACAGCCTGTGGCGGCCACTTCAACAAAAAATTTATCCTGCCCCAAAGGACAGGTGTGTTTTTGTTGCTTTTTCAGCATATCAGAGCAAAAAGAGAAAGTCAATCATTATAAAAATAAAAAAGGACCTGGGGAGGAAGACAAAACCAAAAGCGGAGATTGTCCGATAGAAAAAACAATGGGGAGGCATCGGAAATGAGAGGGAAGAGATGGGTCGCAGGATTCCTGTCGCTGTTGCTGCTCGCGGTGGCGGTTCCGGAAATCGCCCTCGCCGAGGAGCAGGAGGCGGGGACCGTAACGGTCAGTTTCGAGGATTATGGAATCCGAAGGGAAAGCGAGCTCGACGACGCAAACATGATTTTTCCGAGTCAGATGGAGATGATCCTCGGTCCGGAGGAAATCCCGTTTTACGAAGGGGATACGATTGCCGAGGTGACGCTCCGGTATCTGGAGGATAACGGCCTTGAGGCCACCTATACCGGTACGCCGACCAGCAGTTTTTATCTGAGCGCAATCGGGACGTTTTATTCCGAGGCCGCGGGGGAGGAGGAAATGTTCGGGGAATTTTCAGCCGGTGTCAACAGCGGCTGGATGATTACGCTGAATGAGTGGTTTATCAATCAGGGCGCGTCGGAATTTGAGGTTGAAAACGGGGACGTCATCCGGTGGCAGTACACCTGCCAGTTGGGGGCCGATATCGGCTGTGATTGGGATAACTCGGTCGCAACCATCGCCGGGCTGGATCTGATCGAGGGCTACGGCACATTGGTGCCGGCCTTTTCCGAGGATGTCCGGGATTACACGCTGGCGGTGCAGCCGAACCTCAGCGCGGTAAAAGTCAATGCGATTTTGGAAAATTACTGGTCCATCGTCACCTATTCCGTCGGGGACGAAACCTACGGATATAAGGAAGATATTCCTGTGGAAGCCGGGGACACCATTGTAGTCCGGAGCAGCTTTTCCGAGTATTACGACGATCCGGATCCTTCCTCCACCGACGAAGTGAGGATCACGGTGCGGTATCTGGGGGATGTGAATCAGGATGACCATGTCAATTCCCGCGATATCGTGGCAATTCAGAAGGCTATCGTTTCCGGTAACGCCATAGAAGAGCCGGAACGGACGCTTGCAGATGTGAATGACGACGGCCATGTCAACTCACGAGACATTGTCGCCATACAAAAATATATTGTGGGAAACATTACGGAATTTTAAGTTCATAAAAATGCGCAAAAACCATAAGAGCGTAAATTTTTATACAAAGGATGGGAAAAGATGAAAAAACGAATTTTGGCGCTTTTCTTGGCGGTAATTCTGGTGATGGATCTGGGATGCATCACGGCGTTCGCCGATACGGTCATAGATTTTTCCGTATCGGCTTCTCCGGAAACCGTGGAAATCGGCGATACCGTAACGGCGACCGTATCCATCGGGAGCTGTTCGGCGCTTGCCGGATTTACGATCAAACTTAATTATGATACCGATAAGCTTACGCTCGTTTCCGCAGAAGAAGGAAGCGCGCTTTCGGACGGTTCCAAAACACTCGGCTCCGAAACACTGATCTACACGGTTGCAAATTCCAACGGTTATACGACGTCGGGCGGCACGCTCTTCACCGCCACATTTACCGCGACAGCCGCGGGAGAAGCCGCGTTTTCGCTGGAATTTATAAACGGGGATACGCCATATGATACAAATTCAGCCGACTTTACGCCAAACCTCACGGATGATTCCGTCACGATCTCCGCGGCGGCGGTGCCCGCGACCTCGGTGGAGATCACCGAAGGCGAGACGGCCTCCGTCGCTATGGGTGGCAGCCTGACGCTCCATGCCACAGTGGCGCCCGAAGGCTCCACCGACAGCGTCGCATGGTCCAGCGAGAGCACAGATGTCGCGACGATCGACGCGGAAACGGGCGAGATCGCTCCTGTTTCTACAGGTACTTCCGTGATCACCGCCACGGCGGGGGAACAGAGCGACACCCTCACCCTGACCGTGACCGAGGCGCCGGAGACCGTCACCGTCTCGGTAGCGGTCTATGATTATACGGCCGTCACCGCCGGGATTACCGGCGCATCCGATAACGGCGTCGTGCTCGCCGCCACCAATGTGGAGGTATCCTCCGACGCGACGGCCTATGACGCCTTTGTAGAGGTTTTTGAAGATCAGGATATTGAGTTCGCGACACAGTACGGAAATTATTTCTCCTCCATAGGCGATCTGGCCGCCGCAGCGGAGGGATATCCTGAATCCGGATGGATGTTTTCCGTCAACGACGATTATGGGAACCTCGGCACCGCCGATCAGACGTTGACCGACGGCGACCGGCTGGAGATGCACTATTCGGTGACCGGTTACGGCAGCGACGTGGGCAGCTTCTGGGCACCCTATATCCCCACGATCACTTCTTTTACGCTCGGGGGCGTTGAAAAAACCGTCTCTTATGATGTGACGGCCGGAACCTATCCCGATCCGGACGTGCTCGCCTATAAAATAGACGGCGAGGACATGGCGGGCTCCGGTACCTCCGCCGATCCTTTCGTAATCCCGGTCACGCTTGAGGATGGGACGGATCTTTCCGTGCTGACGGCTTCGATCACGACCGGTCTGCATGAGGAATATTGGTCCCTTTATGAAGACACAGGCGTCGTGGACATCACGGAGGCTCAGAATTACAGCACGGATGTCGTTTTTGCCATCCAGACAAGGGGCGGCGTGCTCAAAACCTATTATAAAATACAGGTGCGGCAGGATGCGGAGAGCATCAGCGCAATCAATGTTTACGATTATGACGACGACGGGGAAGGCGCTGCCTACGACGGTGTTTACTGGAAAACGTCGGCCAGCGATGATCCGGTGCTTTATCTCGTGAACAGCGTTTTTTCCGGCGAGGGAATGTTCACGCTTCCCATGGAGATCACTTTTACGCCGGAAGGCTCGTCCTGCGAACTTTATCCCTATATTTTGGATGAAAATTATGATTTGATTACGGACGCGGTTTCTATGGACCGCGAAGAGAGTCTGGTTTTCAACAAAGAAAATATGGGAACGCCCGGGAACTTTACTTGTGTCCTGCTGGATGAGGAAGGACTTGACCTGAGCGGCATCATGACCGCGCTCGACAGCCCGGAGGACCATGTGGCCACCTATTTTTATATTTGTGTTCTCCCGGCGGATGTCGCCGCCTATATCGGCAACACGGCAACCGGTACGGACGCGCTGACCGCCTCTTATGATGAGAACGGAGATTTTTCCCCATCAAGGTTCACGTTACTTCTTAAATATACCCTCGACGGTGTTCTTACGGAGGATTCTAACCTGTGGAGAAGCATCGTCACGGTCTCCAGCGAAGATACGGATGTCGCGACGGTGAGCGGCTTTACGGTCACGCCGAAAGCGCGCGGTACCGCAGCGCTCACGTTCGCGCCGCCGGCCGATTTCTGGAGCGGATTTTCCGCGCTGTCTTTCCCGGCCTCCGTTTCGGCCGGCATGGAGAAAGATGAAACCACCGCGTCGGTGATCGACTTGATCCGGGCGCTGCCGGATGCGGAGAATGTGACCGCCTTTGAAAAAGCGGCGATCGAAGCCGCCCGAACCGCTTATGATGCGCTGAGCAGCGAAAATCAGGCGGTGGTGACGAACTATGCTCATCTTACGGCCGCCGAAACAGCCTTGACGACCGCACTGGAAGACGGCCCGCTCTATGCGATGCGCTATATCGTCAGCGTCAACGAATACACTTCGGAGCGGAGCTTGAATAAACCCAATGAAAATCGTGCGGAGTGGAGCTTCGGCAGTTCCGTCGGCGATTCCTACGCGAGTTGCGTGCTAAAAGGGGCCGTTGCGGATTCCATCACCGCCGTAAAAGTGGACGGAGAGAGCGCAACACTTACGGAAGGTATTTTTGAGGCTACGCTTATCCGCCCTGAAACCGCGGGGGCTGCTCTGCACAAGGTGGAGATGTTCAGCGGAGAGGAAGGCGCTGAATCTGCCGGAACAACTTATGTCCTTTCCTATTGGGCCGGGGGTCCCAGTGTTCGGAGCCTGCTGCTGAGGGGATATGAAAGCGCAGACGCCGCCTCCGGCGATACGCTGACCGGCGGAAGCTACGATGAGAACGGGAATTACGTTTCTCCGACGCTGGCCTCCAACGCCTATGATGGGGAAATCATTCTTACCACGATGGGTTCTTATCCGAATTTTATTTACTATTATGGAATTTCATATTTTAAAGCCGCCTATGCTCAAAGCGATCCGATGATACCCATGCTGCAGCTCAACATCGGCAGCGACAGCTACGATTACGAGGTGTACGATCCCTACACCGACACCGTGATCGCGGAACGCATGCTTTCCGAAGGGGACGACTCAAGCAAGCCGGTAAATTCAGGAAACCCCACATCTCTGGAAGTGGGCGCCAACCTTTATTTTATGAAAATCTGGCCCGTCAGTTATAACGGAAGCACGTATACCCGCAGGGATACCGCACCGTCGGTGCTTGCCTTCTATATCGACCGCGCGGATGAAACGATCTCCGATGCGGTATCCGTAAATTCCGTTACGGCGGCAGGAACCGTGAGAGATGGTTCCTATGAGGTGGCGCAAGATGGGAAACAATATACCATTGAGGCCGACTGGAACGAGAGCGACGTCACCTGTACAGTAAAGGTACCCGAAAATGTAACGTATACGTCGCTTTACACGACCAGCGTCACGGGGAGCAGCTATGGCAGCAAGACTTCCATGACCGATACCGTGGAGGACGGCGTGCGCACCCTCACCTTTAATTGGTGGGCGTATAATTCCAAGACGAAGGATTCTTATGAGGATTATGAGGCCCTCAATACGCTGACGCTGCTGGCGGAAGACGGGGTCACGCAGGATATCTATAAGATCACGCTGAAGCGCCCGGCCGGTTCGATGGATGGGGAAACGGATGCGGATCTTAAATCGCTCACGGTGAGCAGCAGCAACGTCCTCACCTATCAGCAGGATGGCGAGACCAAGACCGGTTTTGATCCCGCGGTCACGGATTATACGGTGGCGCTCACTCCGAGCACGACCTCGTTTTATATCACCGCGCTCTCCAAATTTATCGCCAAAGGGGCTGCGGTCGCCATCAACGGCCGCGGCACGATCCAGATAGCGACCAATTCCAACGCGGGCAAGAGCGAGACCTTCCCGGTCAGCGCCGGCATGGATCCGCTGGTGCTCACGATCGTGGTAACACCTCCGGAAGGCAGTGCGATGCAGCAAAAGACCTATACCGTCACCTTCACAAAACCGGAAGCCTCCACGGGCAACCCTTTAGTCAAAAGCTGGCAGATGACGACGGGCAGCAATAACCAGCTCATGGCGCCGGATACCACCGGCTCCGGGGATTACATTTTCTCCGCTACGGTTTCGCTTACCGCTTATAACAGTGAGGGTACTTCCATCAATGTGAATATGCTTTATATGTATTCCGAGGTGACGGTCCGG
>DAOSWK010000093.1:0-6425 GCA_035593545.1 Oscillospiraceae bacterium
AAAGAAGAACGGGTATTTGTGCGGGAATTCATGCCGCAGAAGATCGCCGGCCGCAACGAGCTGACGGGCATCGTTCTGCCGCTGCCGGGGCTGGAGCCGCAGTATAAAACGCTGCTCTCCGATTACCGGGATCTATGCGTCGCGCTGCAAAATCTGCGCCACTGTCAGGCGATTTTGCCGGTGCTAAATGTTTTTACCGAGCGCAACACCGCCTATGCCGTCTATAAATACGTCAAGACAATCTCCTATGGGGATTATCTTCTCCATAACGGCGGCGAATTCACATGGGCACAGGTCAAAAAGCTGTTCATGCCGCTCTTTACGAGCATTTCCAATCTGCATGCCGCCGGCGTTCTTCACCGCGGCATCAATCCCAAGAGCATCCGCGTGAACGCGCGCGGCCAGCTTCTGCTCTGCGGATTTGGTATCGGCGCCGTCCGAACCGAGGGGACGGAATTGGATTCCGACCTCAGCGCCGGATACGCCGCTCCGGAGCAGTATTCTCAGAAGGCTTGGCAGGGCCCGTGGACCGACGTCTACTCGGTCGCGGCCGTCCTATATAAGTCCCTGACCGGTACGCTGCCGGCCGACGCCCGTTCCCGCATGGAGATCGACCGTCTCTGTCCGCCGGAGGAGCTCAATCCCTACATTCCGACCAACGTGGCAAAGGCCATTCATCACGCCATGCAGACGCAGGTCGACTTCCGCACGCAAAATGTGGATCAGTTTACCGCCGAGCTGCTGGAATCCCCGGATTCCAACACCGCGATCTATGAGACGCATCCCAAAAAGGATGAAAAGGGTGTCTCCATCGGTCTGGAGGAGGATACCGGCCTTTTCCCGGAGAGAGTTCCGGAGCATAAAAAAACCGCTCCGGTCAAAAAAGCGCAGTCCCGTTCCCAGGCCGCGCCGAAAAAGGTTCGCACCCATGACCATGCGGGGGCGCGTTGGGGACTGATTACCGGCATCGTATTTCTGTCGGTGCTGATCGTCGTCGTCACGCTGATTCTCAAGGAATATGAAAATACCCTCGGCCATGAGGAATCCTCTTCCTATGATCCGCTGGTTTCCGAGACGGAAACGAGCGGGGAGGAGACCGTGACGATGCCGAATTTCATCGGCAGAATGCGCGAGGATGTCGAGAACAATTCCCTTTATGAAGATTTCAGCCTCACTTTTGAGGAGGAATATAATGCCGAATATCCGTCCGGCATGATCTTCGAGCAGTCCGTCAACTCGAAAGCGAGCGTCCAGCCGGGCATGGCCGTCACGCTGAAGGTGAGCAAGGGCCCGGAGACCACCGAGATGCTGAACCTCGTCGGGCAGACGGTTGAGGACGCGGAGACAGCGCTGACGGAGAAGAACATCACCTACCAACTTGTTCCGAATTACAGTCTGGATCACGAATACGGCGTGATCTATTCCCAGACGGACGAGAACCGCGCGGAACTGGCGGAGGGCAGCAGTGTCGTCATCGGCGGCACCACCGTACGAGTCTACCTCTACTACGGCGCCAACGAGAGCGCCAAAGGAGGATCGGAGGAAGACGGTTCCGGAGAGGAAGGTTCCTCCCGTGTCATTGTTGTAAGAAATTAAAGAGAAGAAATCCGGAAATTCCGGTCAAGAAAGGATGAGACGATGAAGCTTGCTTTTTCGACGCTCGGCTGTCCGGGCTGGAGCTGGGACGAAATTTTTGCCGCGGCAAAGGATCTCGGCATGGACGGAATCGAAATCCGCGGCATCGAGGATGAGATGTTTGCCCCGGAGACACGCCCGTTCCGTCCCGAAAACATAGAGGCCACCAAAGCGAGGCTCGCCGAAGCCGGGCTTGAAGTGCCGATGCTGACCTCCGCCTGCTGCCTCGGCGCGGGGGATACGGCCGCTTTCGTTGCGGAGGCAAAGGCCTATGTCGATCTCGCCGTGCGCGCAGGTTCGCAGTACGTCCGCGTGATGTGCACCGCGACGCCGCAGCCGGTGGAGACGGATCTTCCGCTCGCAAAACGGCTCTATAAAGAGCTTGCCGAATATGCGGCGGGCACCGGCGTGCGCGTGCTCATCGAGACAAACGGCGTGCTCGCGGATTCCTCCGTGCTTAAAGACTTTTTGGAGGGTATTCCCGAAGAAGGAACCGGCGTGCTCTGGGATATTCACCATCCGTTCCGCTATTTCGGCGAGAGCCCGGAAAAGACCTATGAAAACGTCGGCCGGTATATCCGTTATATCCATGTCAAGGACTCCGTGATGGGGCCGAACGGGGTTGAATACCGGATGATGGGTTACGGCGACGTTCCGGTTTACGATGCGCTTTCCCTGCTGCAAAAGGAGGGGTACGACGGCTTTGTCTCGCTCGAATGGGTGAAACGCTGGTGCCCGGACCTCCAAGAGCCCGGCATCGTCTTTGCACATTACGCAAATTATATGCGTTTCCTGCTGGGACAGATCGAAGGGTGACGGGATTCCTCGGGGAACTCCGCAGCCGATGATCCATCCCGCCGGTTCGACGTATCTTTACGGCCAAAAGCACGTTGCTTGAGGCGGTAAACGAACGTGCTTTTGCCGATCTCCGGTAAGACCGGGGGATGTCAAGTGAAAATAACAAAGAAGCGGAGAGCATCCCTATGGATGTTCTCCGCTTCTTTATCTTTAGAGGCCTTCTTCGGGCCGGAAATTCGTCGGGCGGCGCTTTATGTTTAAACCGGACAACGCGCTTTGGAACCCCGATTTTCCATGGGACGGCTCTTTCTCAGAAAGTGGTCTCAAAGGCATCGTGAATCACATTGACGGCCTTGACGGATTCCTCACGGTCGATCAGGACGGAGATTTTGATCTCCGAGGTGGCGATCATCTGAATGTTGATATTGGCGTCGGCAAGGGCCTCAAACATCTTTGCCGCAACGCCGGGGTGACTCTGCATGCCGGCGCCGACAACGGAGACCTTCGAGATATTTTCGTCGCAGACAAAGCGCTGCGCATGGAGCAGGTCGACCAGTTCCGGCATGGCGTCCAGCGTCTCCTTCATTTGGCTTCCGGAGACCGTGAAACTGATATCCTTCGTGTTTCCGCGGCCGATGGACTGAAGAATGATGTCCACGTTGATATTTTTTGCAGCCAGAATGCTGAAGATCCGGAAGGCGATTCCCGGCATATCCGGGACTTCAATCAAAGAGAATCTTGCGACGTTGTTGTCGCAGGCAACTCCGCTGATCAGCGTTTTTTCCACTTTTACTACCTCTTTCAATATCGTTCCTGGTTTTTCGTCCTCCATGCTGGAGCGCACCTCCAGCGGAACGCAGTATTTCTTCGCCATCTCCACCGAGCGGTTGTTGAGCACCTGCGCGCCGAGGCTTGAGAGCTCGAGCATCTCGTCATAGGAGATCTCCGCGAGCTTCCGCGCGTTCGGCACGATGCGCGGGTCGGCGGTATAGACGCCGTCTACGTCGGTGTAGATCTGGCAAAGGTCGGCGTGCAGGGCGGCGGCGAGCGCCACGGCCGAGGTATCGGAGCCGCCTCTGCCGAGCGTGGTGATGTCGTCATAGCGGTTGATGCCCTGAAATCCCGCGACGATCACAATATTTTTCTTGCCCAGTTCGCTCTCCAGCCGTTCCTTGTCGACGCGGCGGATCCGCGCAATGCCGTAGTTGGAGTCGGTCACCATGCCGACCTGCCAGCCGGTCAGCGAGACGACCGGGTAGCCGCGTTTTTCGATCGCCATGGCCAGCAGGGACATCGACATCTGTTCTCCGGCGGAGAGCAGCACATCCATTTCCCGCTTGGAGGCGCTCGGGTTGACCTCCTTTGCCTGTTCAATCAGGTGGTCGGTGGTGTCACCCTGAGCGGAAACGACCACCGCGACGCTGTTGCCCGCCGCGTAGGCTCGGGTGATGACCCCGGCCACATGGTCGAGCTTCGCCGCATCGGCGACGGAGGTGCCGCCGAATTTCTGTACGATAATTGCCATATATGTTTCCCTCTTAATTTTTTATAGATTAGAAGATCTGCGCGCCGATGTTGTCGATGGAGTACTCCGTGCAGCCCCATGCCTGTAAACCGAGGCCGTCGAGCGCCCTTCTTGCCCGGGGGACGAAACTTTCATCTTTTGCGTCGATGATCGCCATGATGGTGGAGCCGGCCCCGCTGATGTAGGAGGCGTAGGCGCCGAGATCATAGGCCATGGAGACCGCCTGTTCTCCTCCGGGGATCAGGGATAGTCGGTAGGGCTGCTGCAGGCGATCGTCCGCGCCGACACGGAGGTTCTTGTATTTTCCGGAATAGAGCGATACGCTCATCAGCGCGGCGCGGGAGAGGTTAAACACCGCATCTTTATGGAGAATCTCCTTCGGGAGCGCCGCCCTTGCGACGGAGGTCTGGAGTTCAAAATCCGGCACGAAGGTCACGAAGCGCAGATCCGTCGCGATCTCCTGCTTGACATAGAAAACCTTTCCGTTGTCGAGCGCGGTCGTGACGAGGCCGCCGAGAATCGCGGGCGTGACGTTATCCGGATGTCCCTCGATGGTGGCGGCGATATTGATGATCTCATCCCGGCCGACCGGGTTTCCCAGCAGCGCGTTTGCGCCGAAGAGCCCTCCGATGATGCAGGCCGAGCTGGAGCCGAGTCCCCTTGCAAGAGGAATGTTGTTTTCCTGCAAAATGCGCAGACCGGAGAAGGGGCGGCCGCAGAGATCGTAGAGATACTTCGCGGTGGTATAGACCAGATTCGTCTCGTTGGTCGGGATATCCGCGCCGTCGATGGCCGTGATCCGGCAGCTCTCAGCCTCCTCCATAAATACATAATTGTATAAAGTTACCGCGAGGCCGAGCGAATCGAAGCCGGAGCCAAGATTCGCGCTGGTGGCGGGAATTCTGACTTTTATCATAGAGTCTCCTTCATTCAACTTCCCGTTTCATGTTATTCAAAAACGCGCAGTTTTGACCGGATTTCCGCGCCCTGTTTGCGGGCGAGATCAAGGAGCATGTCCAGCGTTTTCGGGGAAATGGGAATCGTGAGGAACGCGCGTTCCCCGGGGGGAGCGCCTTCCGGCCGAAGGTAATCGACCGGGCCGAAGAGCTTTTCAATGGCCGCTTCATTCAGTCCGCCGAGCCGGATATAATGTTTTCCGGGCACGCTTCCGGCATCCGCGGTCACGGGATTCGGGGTATCTTCCCAGAAGACGCCGCGGAGATGGCCTTTTACCTCGGCGCATTCCAGCAGGTCCGCCAAAATGGACGATGCGGTCGGGAGCTTGCCGGCCCCCTTGCCGTAGAACATCAGGTCTCCGGCCGTTCCGGAGCGGATGAGCAGCGCGTTGAAGACGCCGTCAACCGTGCGCAGCGGGCAGCTTTCCCGGAGAAATGCCGGAGCCACCCAGACGGAAAGAGTTCCGTCCGCCAGCCGTTCCGCGCAGCCGATCAGTTTGACCGCGCCATGCACGGATTCGGCGCAGGCCATGTCCTCGGGCTGAATATCCATGATGCCTTCCGCCGGTACCTGCGCCGGCCGGACGGTCTTTCCGAACACGAGGGAGGCGAGGATGCAGATCTTCCGGCAGGCGTCGTCGCCCATGATGTCGGCGGTGGGGTCCGTCTCCGCGTAGCCCAGCGCCTGCGCCTGCCGCAGGGCATCCTGAAATTCCGTGTGTTCCCACAGCATTTTGGTTAGAATATAGTTGGTGGTTCCGTTCAGAATGCCGCCGACAAGTTGAATGTCCGCGGCGCCGAGACAGCGGTAGATCGGGCGGATAACCGGAACGCCGCCGCAGACGGCAGCCTCGAACAGAAAATTAACGTTCTTTTCTTTGGCGATGGCGAGCAGCTCGGCGCCTTTTTCGGCCACGAGCTCCTTATTGGAGGTCACGACGTTTTTTCCGGCAAGGAGCGAAGCCTTGTCGAAGCGGTAGGCCGCGCCGACGCCGCCGATCGCTTCCACGACGGTCTGGATCTCCGGATCGTTTTCAATCACGGAAAAATCCCGGATAAAACGGTCCGAATAGGAAAGATCCGGGAAATCCCGGATCTCCAGGATATATTTCAGATCAATGGATTCTCCGCCGGTCCGTTTCCGGATCACGTCGGCCTGTTGGAGCAGCAGCTCCGCAACGCCGGCACCGACGACACCGTGGCCGATCAGCGCAACTTTCATGGGGAAACCGTCCTTTCATAAAAATAGGGAAATGAAGCCGCGCAAAGCGGAAATTCCGTTTCGGGCTTCTGCGAAAAAATCAGGGATTTTCCATCAGAGAGCGGCATCCGACGACGCCCTTCAGCGAAGAGAGCGCCTCAAGCAGATCCGTCTCGGGCATCTTGAGCGAGCCGGTGCTAAAGGAAATCGTCACCGGCGCGACGCCGTCCACCGGAATATTCTGGTTGATCGTCAGGATATTGGCGCCGCTTTCCGAAATCTGATCCAATACGGCGGAGAGGATGCCCGG
>DAOSWK010000008.1:0-35264 GCA_035593545.1 Oscillospiraceae bacterium
ATTGATTTCGGAAAGCTCATCAGCAGCGGAACGCCTGCCGTCGTGCAGGAGGATCCGCGCGTCATCAACGCCTATCTGGGGGTGAGCGAATGAGCGAGATCATACTCAGCATCAAAGATTTGAAGGTCAACTACGGCGGCATTGAGGCCGTAAAGGGCATCTCCTTCGACGTGCCGAAAGGCGACATCGTGACTCTGATCGGCGCGAACGGCGCCGGCAAGAGCTCGACGCTACGCACGATCGCCGGGCTTGTCAAGCCCAAAAGCGGTACTATCGAATTTGAGGGCGAGAACATCGCCGGCAAGGATCCGACAACGATCGTCAAAAAGGGCATCACTATGGTCCCTGAGGGCCGGCGTATCTTCCCGGATCTGACCGTCGTGGAGAATCTGCGCGTGGGCGCCTATCTGCGCAAGGACGACATCTCGAAGGACATCGACTGGATCTACGAGTTGTTTCCGCGCCTCAAGGAGCGCTCCTGGCAGGCCGGCGGCACGCTTTCCGGCGGCGAGCAGCAGATGCTCGCGGTCGCAAGAGCCCTGATGAGCCGCCCGAAGCTGATGATGATGGATGAACCCTCTCTGGGCCTTGCGCCGCTCGTCGTGCGCGACATCTTCGGCATCATCAAAGAGATCAATAAGCGCGGCGTCACCATCCTGCTGATTGAGCAGAACGCGAATATGGCGCTTTCCACCGCCGACACCGGCTATGTGCTGGAGACCGGAAGCATCACCATGACCGGCACCGGCAAGGAGCTTCTGAGCAACGAGGCGGTCAAAGCCGCGTATCTGGGAACCTGACGGTTCCCAAAAATAAAAAACGCCCGGAAAAACTTTTTCCGGGCTCGCGGGTCGGCCGGGGAGAGCGGTCGGCCCGTTTTTTCATGTTTCTTTTTTAGGCTTCACTCCGCAGGGAAGATTTCCAGCGGAATCAGTTTGCCAAAGAGCAGATACCGCGCGTCGTCGTAAGCGTAGGAGCAGGTGCACAGCGTCACGATCCGGTCTCCGGGGACGACAGAAACGTCGCAGGAGAAGGTGGACGATGCCGTCAGCAAATCCACATAGTCCTGAAACTCCTCGTCCCCGCCGAACGAACGGCAGATGAGCCCGCCTTGCCCATCCGTGAGAATTCCCGCAAAGAGCTCAACCGTATAATTCCCCTCCGGCGTATACAATGCCATCGTCGGGAAACGATCGTAATAGCTCTGATCCGCGTAATTGGCCAGCGCGGAGAACATCGAGCCGTCCTTCATGTTGTGCCCATAGAGCACCATGTTTTGATCGGAGAAATCGCCGCTGCTGCGAAAATCTATAAAGACGGAGCCCAGTTTGTTTTGCTCGCCGTTAAAAAGATGGGTGAGGTAGTAACTGTTGTCCTCCCCCTGCACGACGGGATAGCTGATCATGTTTCCCTCCGACAGGATCCAGCCGACCACGTTCGGATTGATCGCCCGAAGCGCGTCAAAATCGATGCTCAGAGCGGTCTCCTCCGATGCGGCGCCGGAGATGTCGGCTTCCTTTTCCGGAACATTCGCCTCGACGGAGACCGCCGACCGCACCTGCTCATAGGCGGCGTCGCCCTGCGCGTATTCCTGCCGGCTTTGGAACAGCAGAAACGCAAATACCGCCGCACGGACCTATGATTTTAAATTGGATAATCTCAGCGGCAAAAAGACCGGATATTCTTACCATGCGGGAGACGGGACATATGATTTTGGAGATCAGTCGTCACAGGATGTCGAGGAACTCCTGACGGAGGTTCTCGGCGAGCCGGAGAACGGCGATCTGCTGGCCTCCCCCGCCGCCAATTTTAGCGAAACGATCTTCGCCGCCTGCGGCATAAACGCCGACGCGCTGTATGCCCTGTCGGCCGGAGAATAATTTCGTTCCCGGAAACGCCAATAAGGAAACGACCTTGACGACGCCGTCCGTTTGTTTAAAAAGGAGGGTGCCGTACGGCCGTATCGGAAAACGATCCCGTGTGAAAAAACAGGCCGTGGGGCGGCTTTTTTTGCCGCCCCGCCCTTTTTCTGCGCTTTCTTGCGTGATTTTCCTGCATTTGCGAGTCTTTTTGGCAATAATTTATCGGAATATCTTGCAATTTGCCGAAAAAATATTGTATCATAGATAATTAATTCAACCTGATTTTTTCGGCAAGGGAGGCGATCGTATTCAGAATTTGGTCTATACGGAATTAAATGTCTTCTGCCTTGCCATTTTACTTTTGATTTCTCTGAATATTTATCACCGCAGCAGCCTTTATCTCCCGGATCAGCAGCTCTATCTCGCCCTGCTTCTCACCGACGCCGTGATCCTGATCTTGGATTCGCTGATGTGGATGTCCGACGGCCAGACCGGCAGCACCGTCTCTCTCACCTATCCGATCGTCAGCGGGTGTTACTATATCCTGAATCCGCTGATCTGTGTCTTGTGGAACTATTATGTGGATTACTATATCCACAAAAGTCAGTCGCACCTCCGGAAGATCGCCATCCCCTTGATGCTTCCGGCTCTGATCAATGTGGTCCTCGTCATCATGAATACCTCGGCCAACATTCTGTTTTATATCGACGAAAACAACGTCTACCACCGCGGCCCCTATTTCCCTGTGATGGTGGGAATCAGCTTTTTGCTCTGTGCCTACTCGGCGGTCTATGTTCTGATCAATCGCAAAAGGCTGCCCTCCAAGGAATTCGGAACCCTGCTCATTTTCCCGCTTCTTCCGATTCTCGGAGCCGTCATCCAGTCGCTGCATTACGGTCTTTCTCTGATCTGGGCCTGCGTGACGTTCTCCCTCCTTTTGACGTTCATCAACATCCAGAACGTCCAGCTCGATACGGATTATCTGACAAATCTTCATAACCGCCGCCAGCTTGACAACTACCTACATATCAGAAGCCAGCGCCTGCGCGGCAAAGTGATGGCCGGCATCATGATCGATGTGGATCGTTTTAAATCCATCAACGATACCTATGGGCACGACAGCGGCGACCGGGCTTTGAAATATGTCGCCGATATTCTGAGGGAAACTTTTCGGAGAAGCGATTTTCTGGCAAGGTACGGCGGCGATGAATTCGTCGTCGTGATGACGATCAGGGACCCCGCCGAACTGGAGAAAGCCGTCCGCCGCCTCAATGAGAACGTGACGCTCTTCAACAACAAGAAGCTCGTTCCCTATGAGATTCGCCTGAGCGCGGGCTACGAATGCTATTCCTCCGCATATGCAAACGTCTCCGATTTTCTCAAACATATCGACGATCTGATGTATACAAATAAACAAAAAGCGAAGGCCGTCTATCTGTCGTGACGGCGGCTTTTCCATGGTCGGGATGAGCCGTTCGAAAAAATTTTTTCGGACGGTTTTTCTGTGAAAAAAGCGCCCGCGGCCTTATGGCAGTTTTCCCCACTTATTTTTCGGCAAAGCCGATCCATACTGTTGATGAGGTGACGGTATGGCGGATTATAAGGAGATGTACCTCTCCATGGTGCGCGCGTCCGAAAAGGCCGTTCGTATCCTGATCGAAGCGCAGCAACAATGCGAGGAACTGTATGTGGAAGCAGGCGGGGAAAACCCTTCCGTATTTGATTTTCGCGGCCCGCAGGGAGAGGACAAGAAATAACCAGAAGCTTTTTCTTTTCAAATGCGGCCAAATCTGCTACAATAGCGGCGGATCGCCTCGCAGGTAAAAGAGTCCGGCTCCCGGCGGAAAAGAAAGGAAACGGATATGAAGTGAAGCTGTCATGGTATTTTTCCGAGCCGCTGGAAACTTTGGACCGGATCCGCGAATTCGAGACGGCCGAGGCGTATATCTTTCCGGCCGATTTCGTAAAATGCGTTGGAGCCCATAACGGCGGCTACCCTTCCGCCGGGACGTTCGATACGGAGGAAACCGAGGAACGGGAACTCCGGTCCCTGCTTTCATTTAACAGGAACTCGGAAATCAGCGTCTGGGAGAAAACCGTCCGGCTAAGGGAGACTTTCGGAAACCGATATTTGCCCTTTGCGGAGGACGATTTCGGGAATCCGGTGTGTTTTGCGCGGGAAGACGGAGCCGTAGTTTTCATCGATCTTAAGACCGGCGCGGAGGAACGGGTTGCCGGGAACTTCGCCGAATTCCTCGACGGACTCTATGAGTGACTTTTCGGCCGCTCCGGGGCAGGAATCCGACGCCTTTTTTGCACTGTTATTAGGAAAACAGCCGCCCGTTCCCGGACGCGGCAGGGAAACCTTTCCAGAAACAGGCATTCTCCTTGTATTTAAAAAGCAAGGGTGATATACTTTATTATTATTCATCATAAGGATGGGCATGATTATGAGTTTTCTTGACAAACTGAAAGACCTGAAGAACGACGCAGAAGCTGGAGCAAAGGATATTCTTCATAAAAAGCCCCGGACGGACGAGGAACCCGAAGACGAGGAAGAAGAAAAACCTTTCGGTACATATGTCGGCGGCGAAACCAAGGTCTTTGAGCCCGCCGGAGAAATTCCTTCCCCGGAGGACGAATTTGAGGATGCCGGCTCTTCCCCCGAAAAAGCGCCCGAAACTCCTTCCGGAGCCGAAGGGGCCGGCTGGGACGACGAGGAGACATCCGCGGCCCCGCACGGCGGCCTCTCCGAAAAGTTCGGACAGATCGCCGAAGACTTCAAAACCATGCCGACCGGAAAATTGATCCTCCGTCTCGGCATCGTTGCGGCGGCCGTCGTGCTCCTGCTCGTTCTACTGATTACCTCCTGTTCCTCCGGCAGCCGTACGCCCGGTACGGAGGAATCCGAATCCGGCGGCGCCGTGGTCGTCGAAGAGAACAGCTCGGAGGTGATCGAGGAGGAACCGCAGCCTGTCGAAGTCGTCAGCAGACTGGAACAGATCGCCGCAGCCTTCAACATCAACGACGACGTGGTCGGCTGGCTCTATGTTCCGGGCCTTTCCGACGTCAACTCCGTCGTCTGCCAGGATGTGAACTCCTATTCCTACAACTACCGCAACGCCTCGGGCAAATATGTCTACAGCACCTACTGGATCGACGGCGCCTACTATTCCAGCAAATACAACACGTTCACCGGCGGCGCGGCGGGACTCTCCAAAAATACCATCATCTTCGGCCACAGCGATCTCGGCTCCACCAATCTCGAATATGCGGCCGACGACGCCTCCGGCCCGCGTTTTTCCCAGCTTTTCTACTTCACGGATGAGGATTTTGCGAAGAAGACGCCTTATATCTTCTTCTCGACCGCCGATGAGGATATGGTCTGGGAGGTCTTCGCGGTCTTCTATAACGACAAGACCATCGACGGCGACGCAACTTGGTATATCAACCCCGATCCGGACGACTCCGACTACGACTTCCTGCTCACTACGGCAAAGAGCCGTTCTCTCTATACTTATAACGTATCGGTCAGCAAAACCGATAAGATTCTGACCCTCTCCACCTGCACGGTGGGATGGGGACTCGGATCCCGCGAGAATTACCGCTTTGTCGTGATGGCGAAGCTCGTGAGCGACCCCACGACCGCGATGAAGACGGAGGCCGAGTTCACCGTCAATCCGGACGCCGTTCTGCCGCCGACCTCACCGGTTGTGCCTGAGACGGAGGCCGTTTCCGGAGCGGAATCTTCCTCCGGTACGGAATCCTCTTCCGGCGCGGCGGCCACTTCCGCAGCAGCCAGTTCCGCGTCGACCAGCTCCTCATCGACGAGCAAACCCGCCACGACCAGCTCCTCATCGACGAGCAAGTCCGCGACAACCAGTTCCGCGGCGGGCAACTGAAAACCGGCCGATTCCGAAAAAAAAACGCCTTACCGTCTCTTCAGACGGCAGGGCGTTTTCTTATATGCGGAACGATCCGGGCGGAAACTCTTTTATGAAAACTCTCCTTCAACAGGGTCTCTCGTTAAAATGCGGGGCGGCAGGATGCTTTCTTACATGCGGAGCCATCCGAATAAGAGCGTCTTTAACGAGAATTTTTTCAACAGGGCTTCCTTTTTAAAACGCAAGGCGGCAAAATGCTTTTTTACATGTAAAACCGTCCGGGCAGTAGCTTTTTTAACACGCAAGGCGGCCGGATGTTCAGGGCTTTACGATGATGACGCGGCTGCTCTCCTCGGAAGAACCGGAGGTTCTTCTCCATGAGGAGGTTGCTTCGGAGGAGGAGCTTTCCTTCGAGGAAGTGCTTCCTTTCGAGGAAGTGCTCGCCTTTGAAGAAACGCTTCCGGCGGAGGAAGTCGCTTCAGAGGATGGACCCGAGGAAGATTCCGCCTGATGCGACGATTCCTCTTCCGAGACCGCCTCTTCGGCCGTTTCGGAGGTCTCCGCCGCCGTGACGCTCCCGATCAGAACGGCATTCGGCATTCCCTTCTCCTGAAGCACGGCAAGGACGGCGGCAAGATCCTCCGCAGAGAGGCCTTCCGTCTCCACAAACGGGAGCAGCAGGTTATCCTCTCCGTAGCCGAGTGCATCAATCAGCGCGCTTGTAGTCACAGAGAAATTCGCCGGCAAAGTCTGATAGGTGAGTGCGCCGGAAAGCCCCGCCGCGCCGGCCAGAGACGCAAAATCCAGCACCGGCGCGTAACCGGAAGCCGAAAGCGTGGCCGGGCTGCCTCCATAGACGGAGGTGCTGCCGAGCACGATCCGGGAGGCGTCATATGCGGCCAGCACCGGGACGGACTCTTTCTCTCCCTCCGCCACCGCGAGCTGCGTGAAGCTGCTGAGGGCCTCCAGCCGGTCGAAACTCTCGTTGCTGAACCAAGCATACTGGATGCCCGAATCCGGCGGAAAACGGAGTCCCTCGAGCACAATGGCGTCGGCGCCGAAATTCACCGCGTCGCAGACGATGTCGAGCACATATTTTCTTGCGGTATCGGAACAGGGATTGAGCCATGACCGCCCGCCGTTCTCCGCGCTGTCGTCGAGCCAGAGCACGCCGTCGGCGCTGCCGTATTTGACCGCGCCCTCGTAGCAACCGGAGGGCGCCGTATGATCTTCAAAACACCAGATCCGGGCGATCACGCCGTATCCGGCCGACCGCGCCTCCTCGATTCTCGAAGAGAGATCCGCGGCATCCTCGGACTGCGTACCGTACTCCGCGACACTTGCCTGTGGAGAACGGTAGGTCACGGCGCCGTCGCTGTCCTTGAGGTCGAGCACGACGGCGTTGACGTCGTCGCCGAGGCCGGCAAGAAAGGCCGCATAGCGCGTATCGTCCGCAAAGACCTCCTCCGGAACCGTCGAGGCAAGAACCGGATCCGCAAAGAGATTCGTCGCCTCTTCCGGTTCGGATTCCGGCTCCGACGAGACCTCGGAGACCGGCTCCGACGAGGACTCCTGTTCCTGCTCTCCGGAATGGAGCAGCGCCTGAACGAGCGGCTCATAGGCAAACCATCCCGCGGCAAACAGCAGAAGAACGCCGGCCGCTATGGCGGCAATCTTCGTATAGAGCTTCCGCCGCGGATCAATGATGCGGTTCGCAGACCGTCTGATCCGGTAGAAGCCCCGCCCGTTCCGATGGAAGCGGCCTTTGCTTCGTCTGATTTTAAAATCTCTTGCCATCTTGATCTCCTTTCGGGATCAGGTCGGGAGCTGATGTCCGATCAGCCCATAAAATGCGAGGGAGAGCAGCCCGAGATAGATCAGCAGGACCGGCAGCCCCCGGAATGCTTTCGGCACGCGGCAAAGCGCAATGCGCTCCATGCCCGCGCCGATCAGCACGACCGCAAAGACGAAGCCTACGGACATGCCGAGGGAATAGCCGAGCGTCCGGGCAAGATCCATGCCCTCGTTATACGGGATCAGCAGGCTGCCGAGGATCGCGCAGTTGAAGGTCGCCGAGGCGAGACGCTTGCGGATATTTTCAAAAACTTCCGGCCAGAATCGCTTCGTGACAAAATAGATGAGCGCATACATCGCGGACATGCAGACAATAAACAGTATTGGCATCAGGACGTACGCATATCCGGTACCGGTGATGAAATCCCGAAACGGATAGACGATGAGCGACGCGACGACCGTGATGATCGTCAGCAAGACGGAATAGCGGACCAGTTCCTTGGGATGCTTGAGCATATAGAGGAGCCAGCTCGTGCCGAGGGCGCGCGCAAAGACGATGTTTTCAAGAAACAGGGCCGTCAGCGCGGCGCTGAAAAAGTTGAGCAGAAACGTCATTTCTGGTCCTCCTTCCCGCCAGAGAAGTGTTCATAGGGCTTCGCACGAAATACGATCCGCAGCCCCTCGACCGCCGCGGCCAAAAAGCCGGCGATCAGAAAACCGGAAAACGGCAGCTTCAAAGCGGAGGCTTTCCGCTGCAAAATCTCATACCCCCAGAGGGTACCGCTGCCGAAGAGCTCCCGGATGCCGCCGATCAGCACCGCCACGATCAGGAAACCGAGGCTGAAACAGATGCCGTCCAATAAGTTAAAAACGACGCCCTTCTCCTCGGAGATCAGGCGGGAATACGCGACGACGACCGTATTGAGCGCGAGCAGCGGCAAATAGATGCCGAGGGAATCGAAGATCGTCGGAGAGATGGGCGCGACCGCGGCCTGCGCCGTGAAGAGCATCGACATCGAGACAAAGGCATAACAAAGGATGCGCCACGTCTTCGGCACAAAATAGGCGATCAGCGGCGCGAGCAACAGTACCGGGATCGTGACGATCGCAAACGTGATGGAGAGGGCCACGGCGTTCTGGAGCGAGGTGGCGCCGATGATGATCTCGCCGACCACCATGCCGCCGACCAGCACCGGATTGGAAAACAAAATCTTGCGGAAACTGTCGTTCATCAGAGAAGCCGCTGCGGCATTCATCTTTTTCATGCGCCCACCTCCGTTTCCGTTTTCTTTTTGAGACCGGGCTTCGGCAGCTTCTTTTTCTCCTTCGGCGGGTTTTCCGCTCCCGGAGCCTGCTTTTTCGGCAGCAGCGTGCCATGCCGGATTTTATGAAGCACGTTTTCGCAGATTCGATCGAAAAGCGGCGCGAAGACGTTCATGAGAATCAGGGCAAAGACGAAGCCGTCCTCAAAGCCGCCGAAATAGCGGAACAGCATGACGACGGCGCCGCTCGCGGCCCCATACAGGATCTTGGCAAAATCGCGCTTCGGCGAAGTGACCGGCTCGGTGATCATGAATACGGCGCCGAAGAGCAGCATCCCGGAGCAGAGTTCCCAGCCGACGGAATCGAAGGCGCCGAACGGGGAGCGCGGCCACGCCATCGCCATCAGGCCGGAAACCAGCAGGAAGCTGAGCGGTGCGCGCCAGCCGATCGTTTTGCGCACCAGTAGATAGAGGCCGCAGGCAAGGATCACGAGGATATTTGTGGCACCCATCGGTCCGGCCGCGTTGCCGAGAAGCATATCAAACAGATCAATGCTCGGAATCGCCCCGAGCATCAGGTTGTGCGCCGGGCTGACGGCGGTCTTGGCAACCACCTCTCCGGCCACCGCGAGCTCCTGCATCGGAGACGGGTAACTGAAGACCAACTCCGGCCAGCAGATCGCGGCAAACGCAAATCCGACCGCGGCGGGGTTAAACAGATTGTTGCCCGTACCGCCGAACGGGAATTTGACGGCAAGGATCGCCACGATGCAGGCGGTCACGACCACATAATACGGGATAGACGCCGGCATCAGCAGCGGGATCAGCAGCCCGGTGACGACGGCGGAAAGATCGCGCAGATCCGGACGCCGGCCGCAGACCAGCACGCCGAGCAGATCGAGGAGCCATGCGGTCGCGGCTCCGGTCAAACCGAGCAGCAGCGCCCGCGGGCCATAATAGAACCAAGCGATCACGTAGAGCGGGGCCATGGCGACGATCATATCCCCCATGACGGTAAACAGCGACTCGCTTGTGCGGACATGCGGCGCATTCTGAAGAATCAGGCCATGCTCGTTCATTCGGCGGCGCCCCCTTTCTCGGCAAGCGCCTTTTCGGCGGCAAGGCTGCGTTTGGCGGCAAAAATCGTGGTCCCGATGTCCAGCCTCGACGGGCAGACATACGAGCAGGCGCCGCAGCCGATGCAGCGGTCCACGTCATAGAGCTCCAGCAGATCCCTGCGGCCGAATTCGGCGAAGCGGCGAAGCTGGCTGGCGGAGAGGCCCTCCGGACAGGCATGGTCGCAGCGCCCGCAGCCGATACAGATATAACCGAGACTCTTGTAGCTCTCGCGGAAGGCCAGCACGCCTCTCGTCATCACCCCGGCCTTTTCTTCCTCTGGGTCGGAGATGGAGCGCCCGGTCATGGAGCCGCCGACGATCACCGTCTCCGGGTCCGCGGCGAGTCCGCAGAAGCGCAGCACTTCGGAAATCGGCGTGCCGACCGGCACTTCGACATTGCGCGGATTGGCAACGGCATCCCCCGCGACCGTGACGAAGCAGGAGGTCTGCGAGATGCCGCGCTCGGCCGCCCGCACCAGATGGAGCAGCGCGCCGGTACCCACGGTCAGCGTATTTTTCTCCTTGCGGAACTTGTTGTAGGCGCGGGTCTCGGCAGGATAACGCCCGCCGAAACGCATCACCTCGACGCCCGCGAGTTTTTTCGGAATGCGGATGGTGATGTCGAAGACGTGGCGGTAAACCGCGACATAAATCTTCGACAGGTCGGCATGAACGGCCTTCGCGCAGAGTCCGAGCGCGAGGGCCATCTTTTCCGGCTCATGCAGGGCGATGTTGAGCTGGCTCGAGATATACGGCTCGTCGTCGATGGCGTCCGCGATCACCGCATCCACGCCCCGCTTGTCGGCCTCGGTCAGCTTCTCATAAAGCGAGCGGCCGTCCGATTCGTCGATAATATCCGCGAGCCGCGCGATCTCGGTGATCTCCTCCGGCCGAAGCTCCTGCGGAAGAATCTCTTCAAAAGGATTCTGAAACGTCCTCAGGGAGTCGGGCTTCATCATCACCATGTCTCTGGAGAGCATCGGCTCCTTGCGTTGTTCAAGGACGATGCCGGGAACGAAAAATGACATATTTGCCTCCGGTAATCAGGTTTCCGGCTCCGGGGAAACCATGTTTCTTTAAAACGGTGTTCTTTGAAACAGGGTTCCCTCCATGCGGCGCTCCTACGAAGCATCGCCGTCCGGGGCGGAATGAAATAAAATCATGCGGAAAGGCCTTACAGAGCGGCCTGTGCCGCCATGCGCAGATTGCGGACCGCCGAGACGTAATCCGCCTGATGAAAGAGCGACGAGCCGGCCACTAAGATATTCGCCCCGGCTTTGACCGCGATGGGCGCGGTCCGCTCGTCGATGCCGCCGTCCACTTGGATGTCGAGCGGATGGCCGATGCGCGCGGCCTCATTTTTTATAGCGGCGATTTTGGGCATCATATCCTCCATGAAGCTCTGGCCCCCGAAGCCCGGTTCCACCGTCATCACAAGGACCATGTCGACCGCGGCGAGATAGGGAAACACCGCCTCAGCCGGAGTTTTGGGCTTGAGGGAGATCGCCGGGTGTACGCCGAAGGAACGGATTTTCCCGATCACGGCCGCCGGGTCGTCGTCGGACTCCACATGGAAGGTGATGAGCCCGGCTCCGGCTTTCACGTAGTCCTCAATGTAACGCAGCGGCTCCGAGATCATCAGATGCGTATCGAAAAACATGGAGCTCGCCTTGCGCAGGGAACGCATGACCACCGGACCATAACTGATATTCGGAACGAAATGCCCGTCCATCACGTCGATATGAAGCATGTCCGCTCCGGCGTTTTCCATCGCCTGTGCCTCCGCGCCGAGACGCGCAAAATCGGCCGACAGAAGCGAGGGGGAAATCCGGATTTCCATCCTGACGCCGCCTTTCTATACTCTTAAATCATATAGAGAATCAGCTTATTTTACCGCAAAGCCGTTCATCCGTCAACCAAAAGGGCGTTCCGACAAGGAAAATTCACAATTCCGGGCGCAAAATCGGCGCGCCGCTGTCGCATTTTCGGATTTTATGGTAAAATACAGAAAAGGGGCGTCCCGTCCCTCACAGAATCTCCGCAATGGGAAAGGATCACGGACGATGCAATATACCGATACCGATCTTTATGAAAAGAAAGCCTCCCTGCTCGGCATGGGAGGTATGCGTCTGCCGAAACGGGAGGACGGTTCCGTCGACATCCCGCAGGTCGAAAAAATGATTGCGCTCGCGATGGAGCGGGGCGTCAACTACTACGACACCGCCTGGTGCTATCACGGCGGCAAATCCGAAAACATCATGGGAGACTTACTGGCAAACTATCCGCGGGAGAATTTCTTTCTCGCGGATAAGATGCCGGTCTGGCTCTGTAAAGATGAAACGGACGTCTATCATATTTTTGACGAACAGCTCAAAAAATGCCGGGTGGACTATTTTGACAATTACCTCGCCCACTCCATCGACAACGAGGACTATCCGAATATGGTGAAATCCGACACCTACCGCATTCTCCGCGAAAAAAAAGAACAGGGCCTGATCCGGCGGCTTGGTTTCTCCTTTCACGGCGACAAGGCGCTTTGGAAGACGATGATGGAGGAGTACGACTGGGATTTCGTCCAGATCGAGATGAATTATCTCGACTGGAAGGAACAGGATGCGGAATATCTTTATCGCCGGCTTGTGGAGCACCGGCTCCCGATGATTATCATGGAGCCGGCGCGGGGCGGCTATCTTGCCAATCCGCCGGGTGCCGTGCGGGAGATTCTGGAGAAAGCCTGTCCCGGGATCGCGCCCGCCGAGCTTGCCTATCGCTGGTTCTTCGGCAGACCCGGTATTTTTACCGTTCTGAGCGGCGTATCCAGTCTCCAACAGATGGAGGAAAATCTCGCCGTTTTCGACGCCGGCGAGCCGCTCTCGGAATCCCAGACGGAGACGCTCGCCCGGGCGGCGGACTATCTGATGCGGATGGAACGCGTCCCCTGCACGGGCTGCGGCTACTGCATGCCCTGCCCTGCCGGCGTCGACATCCCCGGCATGCTGAAGCTGCTCAATCGGTTTTTGGAGACCAAAACCACTTGGCAGGCCAAGGGCGACTACCTGAAATTTCCGGAGGAGCAGCGCGCTTCGGCCTGCATCTCCTGCGGAGAATGCGCCTCTCACTGCCCGCAGGGAATCCGGGCTTACGTCCATATGAAAGAAATCTCCGATACGATCGGGAAATTCTGATTTTGGGAAAACGCTCCCCGCCCCCGCAAAACCGGCGCGCCGCGGATCCATATCCGGGCGCCGCCTGCCTTTGATAACGGGCATGCACCGCATCTTTCATCGGCTCAAAATGGGAATGCGGGGAAACGTCTTCCTTTCCGTCTTATGAATACCGGCTGTCCGGGGCCGGAAGCACGTCCCAAGCCCCGGACTATCTCAAAGCCCCATGGGAGCGCAGTTCATCATATGCGGCGGGACGTGATTCGGCGATGACGGCGGCGATCTGGCTTTTCCGGCAGCAAAATGGCCTTTCTTTGGCAAAACAGAAAAAAATTCACAAAAGACCGGTATTCTTCGGCGGTCTTTTATGGTATCGTAAGCGATAGAATTTTTACGGGGGAGGATGACCGATGGATTGGTCCAACGGATACCGCAGCGAGGTTCCGCCGCAATATGTATACTATAACACCGGCTATTCAAGCTATCAGGCCCCGCCGGAGACTCAGGAAAAAAAGAAACTCCGCGCCTGCGGAAACGGCATCGGGCTCGCGATGCTGGGCTACATTTTCGTCTCGTTGACGGCATACGGCGTGCTCTACATGGCCGCCGCCTCCCTGCTCTCCGACGTCCTTGTCGGCTTCAATCTCTATCAAATGCCGGAATGGGTCAATCAGGCCATCCTGTTGGGCAGTTATATCCTTTCGCTGGCGATTCCGTTCGTCATCTATGCCGTCGCCATCCGGATCCCTTTTTCCGTCGCCTTTCCGCTCCGGAAAGCCGATCTTGGGATGACCGTCGGCGGCATCTGCGTGGGACTCGGCGTCTCAACCGTCGCCTCCTATATTTCAAGCTATATTGAGACCATCCTCGGCAGCGCGGGCATCTATATCTTCATGCCGCAGATCGAAACCCCGTCGGATCCCGCCGCGTTTACGATCTATGTGATCCTGATGACCGTGGCGCCGGCTTTGATCGAAGAACTGACCTTCCGCGGCATCGTGATGCAGTCCCTGCGCCGCTTCGGCGATATCTTCGCGCTTGTGACCTCGTCGCTGCTCTTCGGCATCTTCCACATGAATCTAATGCAGATGCCCTTCGCGTTCCTTCTTGGCCTTGCGATGGGTTATTTCGTCATGCGGACCGGCTCGCTCTGGGTGAGCATCGGCATCCATTTTCTGAACAACTTGGTTTCGGTGGTCCTCGACCTCTGTTACGGCGCCATGATTTATAAAAATTTCGTGCTGCTCAGCCTGACTTGGTCGCTGCTGACGCTGGCGCTCGGAGGGCTGGCGCTCGCGCTGATGCTGATGCGGCACCAGGATATTTTCCGCTTTGAGACGCCCCAGTGCGTTCTCTCACCCGGAAAACGCACCCGCAGCCTGCTGCTCGCACCGATGATGGTGATCGCGCTGCTGGCCGCGGCCGGCTTCACCCTCAGTTATATGAATTTCAGCTGGCTCTGATCGTTTTGGCCCGCAGCCTTTGACCGCGGGCACTTCTTTTTTGTGGAGGATGCGGATGGATCATCTTGCGGATATGGACGTCGTCCGGGAGCTTCTCGGGCGATACGGTTTTCGTTTTGACAAATCGCTCGGACAGAATTTTATCGTGAACCCCGAGCTTTGCCCGCGCATTGCCGAAGCGGGCGTCCCCGGGCCGGAATACGGCATTCTGGAGATCGGCCCCGGCATCGGCGTTTTGACGGCGGAACTTGCTAAATGGGCAAAAAAAGTGGTCGCCGTAGAAGTCGATCCGGCGCTGATTCCGGTGCTCGGCGAGACGCTGGCGGAGTACGAAAACGTGGAAATCCTGAACGCCGACTTCATGAAGCTCGACCTTCCCGTGCTCATCCGGGAAAAATTCGGCAGCATGCCCTTCGCCGTCTGCGCGAACCTGCCGTATTATATCACAACGCCCGTGCTCATGAGGATTCTTGAGTCAAGGACCGATGCCCGGAGCGTCACCGTCATGGTGCAGAAGGAGGCCGCCGACCGTTTTCTCGCCCGCCCCGGTACTCGAGAGAGCGAGGCCGGCACCGTACTGCTCCATTATTTCTGCGAGCCGGAGGTGCTTTTCGGCGTCCCGCGGGAATGGTTTTTCCCGAGCCCGAAATGCGACTCCGTGGTGCTCAAATGCGTGCCTCACGAGCATCCGCCGGCCGTGCCGAAAGACGAAAGACATTTTCTTTCCGTCATAAAAGCGGCGTTTCTTCAGCGGCGCAAAACGCTCGCCAACTCCCTCTCCGCCGGCCTCGGCATCGACAAGGCGCTCGCCTCCGCCGCCATCGCCGGATGCGGCCTTTCGCCGACCGTCCGCGCCGAGGAACTGACGCTTCGGGATTTTGCCGCGCTCTCGGACCGCCTCACGGTCGATGCCTGACCGCCCGTCGGAGTTCAACCGCAAGGGACGGCCTCCGGGAGTGCCTTTTCTACTGAACTTTTTGCCGTCGAAGCGCTCGGAGATGGGCAAAACAAATTATTCCGTCGTCCGCGGCCCCGCGGCGCACACATCGATTCCCGCCGGGAGGTTTTGTCGCCTTCCGGCCTTTTTCATCTTCCGCAGAAAAACCGTTTTTGCCTCCGGCAAAGCTTTCTCTTGTGTATTTTTTATGGGTTTGCTATAATATAAGATACGGTTTTTTCGGCTGTGCAAATTTACGGCTCGCGTATTCGCGTTCTTGCAGAAATGCGGCTCCGCATATTTGTATGTTGCAGAAATGCGGTTCCGCATAATCGCGGCTCTCCGGGCAAACTAAGGATGCGGCGTCTTGTAGAAACAGGCGCCGGATGCGGTGCTCTGTAAAAAAAGATCACCGTTCATTCTGAAAAAACGGAGGCCCCCGTATGCTGAAAAAAGAAGATTTCCGGGACGCGACGGAGGAGGATTTCTCCTCTGAAGAGGAGGATTTTTCTTCCGAAGAAGAAGGTTCCTCTTCCGACGAAGAGGGTTCCTCTTCGGGAAACGAGGAAGCGGAAGAACAGACCGAAGAAATTATCAAAACCGGCTCCGTCACTAAGACGAAGGGCCGCTACCCTATTCATTGCCTTACGGTGGTGGGGCAGATTGAAGGACACTATATCCTGCCGCCGCAGAACAAATCCACCAAATACGAACACGTCATTCCCCAGCTCGTCGCCATCGAGCAGGACCCAGACATCAAGGGCCTGCTGATCATCCTCAATACCGTCGGCGGCGACGTGGAGGCGGGGCTTGCCCTCGCAGAACTGATCTCCGGCATGAAAAAGCCGACCGTCTCCCTCGTTTTAGGCGGCGGCCACTCGATCGGCGTGCCGCTCGCCTGCGCGGCAAAGGTATCCTATATCGCGCCCTCCGCCACGATGACGATCCATCCGGTGAGGATGAACGGCCTCGTACTGGGCGTGCCGCAGACGCTCTCCTATTTTGATAAAATGCAGGAGCGCATCACGAATTTCGTGACCACCAATTCCCGTATCACGACCGAACGCTTTCGGGAGCTGATGTTCACCACCGGCGAACTGATCACCGACGTCGGTACCGTACTCGACGGGGAACAGGCCGTCGCCGAAGGGCTGATCGATCGTCTGGGCGGCCTCTCCGACGCGATCGACTCCCTTTACGGGCAGATTGAAGCGAAAGAATCAAAAATTTCTAAGAGAACGGCTCGGGCTCCGAAAGAGATGGGGGAAAATTCCGCCTCGGGAGAAAAGCCCGCCCGGAAGAGAAGCCTTTCCCGTGAGGGAAGCCCTTCCCGCGAAGAAAACCCCGCTATCGAAGAAAAGCCCGCGCGAAAAGAAGCCCCGGATACAAAGCGACCCGCAGGAAATCCTTCCGCCTCGGGAGAAAAAACCGCCCGGAAGAGAAGCCCTTCCCGTGAGGGAAGCCCTGCTCCGGAAGAAACGCCCGCCCCGAAGGAAAACCCTGCTGCCGAAGAAAAGCCCGCGCGAAAAGAAGCCCCGGATACAAAGCGGCCCGCAGGAAATCCTTTCGTCTCGGGAGAAAATTCAGCCGCTGAAAAGAATCCCTCTCAAAAAAACAAAAGGCCTTCGGGGTCTCATGAAAAGAAACCCTCCGGCGGAGAGGAGCAAACGTCATGATCCTCTATTCCGTTGAACCGCTGGACCGCATCTTCCCGCCGGAAGAACACGAGCGGGTGTTCCTTGAGTTCGAGGGCGGCACGCTGGAAGGCTACCGCGAAAACGACCGTTTCACCGTGACCGGCCTGATCTCGACCGACCCCGCGCTGTTTCTCGATGAAAAATTCCGTCCCGGCGCCACGCTCACCTGTGGGAAAGGCAAGCATTTTCCGGATTCCGGACGCCAAAACCGTCCCGGATTCCCGACGCAGATCCCGGAGGGCACGGACTGCGGGTTTCTTTCCTTCTGAGCCGCGCGGCGCTTCTCTTATGAATGTATCTTTTCCCGGCGCCCTTTTGCGGCACAGGCCGGGCGCTTTCCATAAAATTGTGACATTCGGAGGCAACTATGAGCATTCTTGACGCGGTGATCCAAGGCATCATTCAGGGACTGACCGAGTTCCTGCCGATCTCCAGTTCCGGACATCTTTCGCTCTACCAGCATTTTACCGGGCTCGGCGGGGAGGCCGGCGGCATTTACGCCGTTTTGCTCCATCTGGGGACCCTGTTGGCCGTCTTTCTTGCTTTCTGGAAAACGATTGTCTCCATCATCCTCGAGTTTTTCTATCTGATTTGGGATCTTGTGACCGGCCGCTTCCACGCGGGCGCCATGCCGCCGCAGAGACGGATGCTGCTGATGCTGATGCTCTCCTGTGTGCCGCTGATCGGCGCCTACTTCCTCTCCGATTTTTATACGGCCCTCGCCGCCGACCGCGACATCCTCGTGGAAGGCGCCTGCTTCCTGCTGACGGCGGCGCTGCTGTTCCTCTCGGGACACTGCGTCAAAGGCCACAAGGACGCCGAAACCATGACGAAGACCGACGCCCTCGCCGTGGGCATCACGCAGGCGATCGCGCCGCTGCCGGGACTTTCCCGCTCCGGCTCCACGATCTCCGTCGGGCTGCTCTGCGGGCTCTCGCGGGAATATGCGGTGGCCTATTCCTTTATCCTCGGCATGCCGGCGGTCCTTGCCGCCAACTTGCTTGAGATCCCGGAGGCGCTCTCCGGAAATGTGGCGATCAACTGGACGGCCGCCATCGTCGGCATGGCCGTTTCACTGGTGTTTGGCCTCCTCGCGATTAAACTTGTCAAACTGCTGGTCGAGAACGACCGGTTTACATATTTTGCCTGGTACATGCTGGCCCTCGGTATTCTGACCGTCGGGGCCGGCATCTACGAAAACGCGACGGGCAGCATGCTTTTCTCCCTCTGAGAAACCGACAGTGGCCATGACGAAACGGGGTGACAACTTGGCCGAAAAAAGCACGAAAAAGAAAACTTCCTCCGCAAAACGGGGCGTCTCCGCGGCAAAACAGGAGGAACAGGCCTCCTCGCGCAAACAGCTCTTCGCAATTCTGTTCCTTGCGTTCGGCGTGTTTTTTATCGCGCTGACCATCGTGACCGGCGAGAATTTCTGGGCGGAGCTGCATGGATTCCTTTTTGGAATGTTCGGATGGTGCGCCTATCTGATCGGGCCGCTCTTCCTGTATCTTGCCGTCATGAATACGTTGGAACGCCCGAGCTTCTCCTCCTCCGCAAAGGTCTGGGAGGTGCTGGGGCTGATCGTCCTCATCTGCGCCGCCACCACCATTTTTATGAAAGACGGCATCCCGGAGGACGGCTTCTTCACCATTGTAAAAACTCTTTTTCAAAACGGAAAAGAACTCCACGGCGGCGGATTTTTCTCGGTGATTCTCGGCGTGCCGCTCTACCTCTTTTTGGGTGAGAGCGGGGCGAAGATCACCATCTCCATTCTGATTTTTGTGATGCTCATGCTGATTACCGGCACCACGCTCGCGGGGCTTGCCCGTGGAACCAAGGAGGCCGGAAAAAAAGTACGCGACGTCTATACCGAACAGGTGGAACACGCGCGGATGCAGCCGGACGCCAACGCCGTGATCGACATCCCGCTCGACGACCCGCTGCCGCAACATCCGGTCCGTTCGCCGAAGCGCTGCGCCGACCCGACGCAAGACGCGAAGGGCAGGCTCCTCGGCGCGGCGGCCGGTACGTCTCCCTCCGGAACCTTCTCCGGGAACCGCGACCGCGTGATCGACATCCCGCTCGACGGCGACATCCCCGCGCGGACCTCTCCGGCCTCCGCCGGAACCGCCGCGCCCACGGCCGCCACCTATACGTTTGCCAAAGCGACCGCCGCGCCCTCCCCTCTCCGGAACGAAAAGGCCGTCGTGACCAACGGCTTCAAGATTGTGACGCCGGAACAGCTTGTTGCGGAAAAAGAGGCCGAGGTGCTGAAAAATGCCGTCGCCTCCGGTATCCCGGCGGAGATCTCGACCAGCGATGGGGCGAAAACCTCCGCGGAACTGGAACAACTGATCCAGCGCGCCGCTTTACAGGATGAAAATAAGAAAAAGGACGAAAAACACGCGCTTGAAAAAGCGGAACGCGAGTTTGCCGTCGATACGGCGGACGACCTTGAGACGCGCGTCTACCGCTTCCCGCCGGTCGACCTGCTCAAGCCGATCGCCCGCACCGAATCCGGCGACGTCACGCTGGAGCTGAAACAAAACGCCGATCTGCTGGTGGATACGCTCAACAGCTTCGGCGTACAGACGAGGGTCATCAACATTTCAAGAGGCCCCGCCGTCACGCGCTATGAGCTTCAGCCCTCCGCCGGCGTTAAAATCAGCAAAATCACGAACCTCGCCGACGACATCGCGCTGAATCTGGCCTCCGCCGGAGTCCGGATCGAGGCGCCGATTCCGAATAAGGCCGCCGTCGGTATCGAAGTTCCAAATAAAAACATCGCCGTCGTCAGCATCCGCGAGATCATCGACTCCGGCGAATTCCAAAGCGCCAAGGGCAAGCTCTCCGTCGCGCTTGGCAAGGACATCACCGGCCGCATCATGCTGGCCGACCTCGCCAAAATGCCGCATCTATTGATCGCCGGCGCCACCGGCTCCGGAAAATCGGTCTGCATCAACTCGATGATCGTCAGCTTGCTCTATAAAGCGACACCGGGCGAGGTGCGCCTCCTGATGATCGACCCGAAGGTCGTCGAGCTCGGCGTCTACAACGGCATCCCGCATCTGCTGGTCCCGGTTGTCACGGATCCGCGAAAAGCGGCCGGAGCGCTCAACTGGGCGGTCTCGGAGATGCTGGGCAGATATAAGCTTTTTGCGGACAACGGCGTCCGCGATTTGACCGGATTCAACAAGCTCGCCGAGATGAGAGAGGATTTGCAGCCGATGCCGCAGATCGTCATCATCATCGATGAGTTGGCCGACCTGATGATGGTCGCGCCGAACGAGGTCGAGGACGCGGTCTGCCGTCTCGCCCAAATGGCGCGCGCGGCGGGCATGCATCTCGTCATCGCGACGCAGCGGCCCTCCGTCGACGTCATCACCGGCATCATCAAAGCGAATATTCCGAGCCGCATCGCCTTCGCGGTCTCCTCTTACGTCGACAGCCGCACAATTTTGGACGGCAGCGGCGCCGAGAAGCTGCTCGGGCGCGGCGATATGCTCTTCAGCCCGGTCGGCTCGCCGAAACCGCAGCGCATCCAAGGGTGCTTCGTCAGCGACAACGAGGTCGAGGACGTGGTGGCCTTTATCAAAGGCGACGAACCCGCCGCCTACGACGAGCACATTCAGGAGGAAATCGAGAAGAACGCCGCCGTCGAAAAGGGCGCGAAACGCTCCGCCGACGGTTCCGACGAGGACGGCGACGGCACTTCGGACGACGACGATATGCTCCCGGCGGCCATCGAATGCGTAGTCGAAATGGGACAGGCCTCCACCTCCCTGTTGCAGCGCAAACTGAAGCTCGGCTACGCGCGGGCCGCCCGCATCATCGACCAGATGGAAGAAAAAGGCATTGTCGGACCATTTGAGGGCAGCAAGCCGCGGCAGGTATTGATCTCTCGCGAACAGTGGATGGAGATGAATTTGCGGCAGTAATGCCCGGAAGCCCCGGAAAAGGATTGATTCTGCCGCCCGACCGCAGAGAGGTTTACAGAAATATCTAAGCATTTTTAAGCGGCTGGGTAAAAATACGGTGTCCCGTCATGCGGGCGGGCCTACCCCAAAAAACTCTGGTTTTCCAAAAGGGGGCCGGCAAAATTCACCACCCGGCCGCACGACAGATTTACTAAGATTTAAGCCTTTTTCAGCGGTTCGGAAAAATACGGTATCCTGCCGACGCCGACAGGCTCGTCAAAAAACTTTGGTTTTCCAAAGGGGACCGGCAAAACATGGCTCGCCGCCTTGCCTCGAAGGACTGTTCCGAAACAGATTTCCGCGCCCGGACGAAATGCGCCGAGGGAGATTGCTTCTTTCGGTTCTGCCCCAAAATAAGCGCGCGGACACGGTTTTCGTTTTTCTATCATTTCATATTTAAGAGGATTGTTCTATGAGTATTTTTTCCAAAATCAGCGCCGGACTCAAAAAGACCAGAGATTCGATGAAGGAGCGCTTCGACGACGTGTTTTCCGCCTCGAAGCTGGACGATTCCTTTTATGACGAGCTGGAGGAAGCCTTGCTTCTGGCGGACGCCGGCGTCCCAACCGCCTCCGCGGTCTGCGACGAGCTCCGCAAAAGGGTAAAGGAAGAGCATATCACCGAGCCGGAGCAGGCCCGGGAGGCCATGCAGCAGATCATTGCGGAGATGCTTTCCGGCGCGGAACCGATGCCGGAGGGACATCCGTTGATTATCCTGATGATCGGCGTTAACGGCGTGGGCAAAACCACCACCATCGGCAAGATTGCGAAGCGCTACGCGGAATCCGGAAAAAAGGTCGTGATGGCGGCGGCGGATACCTTCCGCGCGGCGGCCATCGAGCAGCTTGAGGTCTGGGCGGAACGCTCCGGCGCCGAGCTGATCAAACATACCGAGGGCTCCGACCCGGCCGCTGTGGTCTTCGACGCGATCGCCGCCGGAAAAGCCCGGAAAGCCGACGTCGTCATCTGCGACACCGCCGGCCGACTGCATACCAAAAAGGGCCTGATGGACGAGCTTTCCAAGATCGGCCGCGTGATCGCGAAGGAGGCCGAAGGGTGCCCGGTCGAGACGCTGCTGGTTCTCGACGCCACCACCGGCCAGAACGCGCTCAATCAGGCGCGGGAATTCCAAAACGCCTGCGGCCTTACCGGCATCGTGCTGACGAAGCTCGACGGCACGGCGCGCGGCGGCGTTGTGATCGGCATCCGCCGGGAGCTCGGCATCCCGATCCGCTTCATCGGCGTCGGCGAGCAGGCGGACGATTTGCAGCCTTTCAACCCGGAGGAGTTCTCAAAGGCGCTCTTCGCCGCGGAGGAAAAATAAAACAAGAGACGTTTCTTGAAATGAATGATTTCGGAAATTCGTCCCGCGCAAGCGAAAAGACTCCGGACCGTATCCCGCCAAGGGCCGCGGATCGGATTTTCAGTTCCGCGGCCGGAAACTGCGGAATGCGGACTCCGGCGTGAAAAAGAGCTTCGACGAAGATCGAAATTCCCAAAGACGACGGCCCGCCGGCATGATCCGGAAAGCTCTTTTCAGGGCGAAACCGGGTATATTTTAAGAAAGCAAAAACATTTTTGTAAAAGAAAGATCAAATTATGGAGACCATCATCATCGCAACACATAACCGCGGCAAACTGGCGGAGTTCCGCCGGATGCTCGCGCCGCTGGGATACGAGGCCGTCTCCGCCGAGGAGGCCGGCTGCCCCGACGAGATCGAGGAGACCGGCACCACCTTCGCGGAAAATGCCGTTCTAAAAGCAAAGGCCGTCTGCAAAGCCTCCGGGCTGCCCGCAATCGGCGACGACAGCGGGCTCTGCGTCGACTGTCTAAGCGGCGCGCCGGGCGTCTATACCGCGCGGTATGCCGGAGAACACGGCACGCCGGACATGTGCATGGAAAAGCTGCTCCGGGCGCTCGACGGCGTTCCGGCCGAAAAACGCGGCGCGCATTTTGCCTGCGCCATCGCACTCTGCCGACCGGACGGCAAAATCCTATTGGCCGAGGGCCGCTGCAACGGTTCGATCGCCTTTCAAAAGGACGGCGGCGGCGGTTTCGGCTACGATCCGATTTTTCTTTATAAAGGAAAGAGCTTCGCCGCGCTTCCCCCGGAGGAAAAAGACGCCGTCAGCCACAGAGGCGCCGCGCTCAGAAATCTCACGGAGCTGCTTCTCCGGGAATCCGAACCCCATCCCGCTCCGCAAATTCCGTAAAATCTTCTTTTATCGTCTCTTCAGCGAAGGTTTCGTTTCCGGACGGACGGGCACCTGCCGCCGCGCTCAGGAATCTTGCGGTGCTCTTCCAACAGGAATCGACAAAAAATCTTCCGCATAAAAAACGATTCCCCTGAAACGCCTCCGGCATAGGACGCCCCAGCCGAAGATGTTATAATTTTTAATAATGAAAATTCCTAATTTTTGTATTTTTATAAGAGAAAAAGAGAGGTTGTCTATGATTACTGCCAAACAGCGCGCATTTCTGCGCGGACTTGCAAACGGCATCCCCGCGGTCCTTCAGATCGGCAAGGAGGGTGTCAACGAAAACATCATTCAGAACCTCGCACAGGCGCTGGAGGCGAGGGAGCTCGTTAAGGTCTCCGTACTGGAGACCTCGCCGGTCTCTTCAAAAGAGGCCGTTGCCCTTGCGCTGGCGGCCATTCCGGGCTGCGAGCCGGTGCAGGTCATCGGTCGCCGCTTCGTCGTCTACAAGCGAAACCTGAAGGAACCGAAACTCGTTTTGAACGGCTGAAAGGAAGGCTCGCTTTGAAAACCGGAATTTTCGGCGGCAGCTTCGATCCCGTGCATAACGGGCACATCAACGCCGCAAAAACATTTCTGGAAGAGATGAATCCCGACCGGCTGCTGATTATCCCGAATTTTCTGCCGCCGCATAAGGATGCCCCGCAGCTTGCCCCGGCCGAGGATCGCCTTGCCATGTGCCGGATCGCCTTCGCGGGCGACCCGCGCATCGAGGTCAGTGATCTGGAGATCCGGCGGGGAGGCCCAAGCTATACCTCCGACACACTGGAGGAGCTCTCGGAGCTCTATCCGGAGGATGAGTTCTGTCTCCTCGTCGGCGGCGACATGCTGCTCTCCTTCGAGGATTGGCACAACTGGCACCGCATCGCCGAAAGGGCGGTGCTGGTCTGCGTGCCGAGAACTTGGGAGGAGGAGAGCGCCCTGACCGCCAAGGCCGGCGAGCTGATGAGCGAGGGCGCCGAGGTGAGAATCCTGCCGACCGACGTCTGCGAAATTTCATCCACCCAAATCCGGGAAAAAGTGCGCGAAGGAGAGGACATCTCCTATGCCGTCCCGGAGGACGTGGCGGAATATATCTGGGAACATGGTCTATACTGCTTATAATTCATCGTGCCGTAACCATTTTCCCCAACAGGAGGAACTTACATGCTCAAGAAACTGATATCCGTGCTCATCGCCGCCGCCGTGCTCGCGCTGCTGTTCGTCGGATGCTCCGGAAAATTCGCCGAGCTCCGGGACGGCTACACGGGCCTGCTCGACAAGTTTGTCGGCAAGGTGGAACCTATGACGGCGGAATCGGACGATTCCGGCACGGAGGACGCGCTTCGCACCGTGCTGAAAAGCTACGCCGAGGGCAGCATTCTCTGGTTTGAATGCCGCGATTTCGACGGGGACGGCACGTATGAGGCCTTCGGCTTCACGGCGGAATCCGGTACCACGGACGCAAACGGCGGCTTTGTCGGGAGCGCATGGTTCGTGACGAAGGATTATGCCGTCGAGATGCTCGAATTGGGCAGCTACACCTACCCGGAACTGGCCGAACTCCCGGGCGGCGCGCTCGTCCTGATCAACCAAAGCGGAGACATGGGCCTCACCTACATCTTCGGCGTGGAGAACAGCAAGGTCTATCAGCCCGCTCTCTCCGGAAAGGTTCGGAACTTTACACAGAGCGAAGACGGCGATTTCACCGCCTGGGATCTCTCCTACGACCGCTACGTCGATGAGGAAGAATCCGCCGCAGAGGAACCGACGCTGAAGCCCTATTGGTTCTATTATGAGGACGGTGAATTCCGCGAATACGGCGCCCGCGACGACCTGCACCGTTCCGATCTGAAAGCCTACCCCGCCGGCGCGGACTTTGTCAACGACATCTACTACAACGGCCTGACCGAGACCCTGCTCGAAACATATTACCCCAACGCGAGCGAAGAAAAGCTCGACGAGATCGCCGAAAATGCCGGCTACTTCGATTCGATCCTCCTGCGGGAAAACGGCATCCTCCAAGTCAATTTTAAGGGCGCCTACGACGACTGGTTCTACGTCACCTTCCGGATCGAAAACGGCGACCTCACGACGGTCGACGAGGGCCGCGGCTACTATAAAACGGCGCTGATCGAATCCATCGCAACCTATCCGGAGGAGCCCGCCTCCGAAGCCGAAGAGACCTCCGCCGAGTCGGGTTCCTGATTCCCGCGCGGTCGGTCATCCCTTGTAAGAAAAGAGAAAAATTTGTGGAAAATTTGACAAATCGTATAAACTGTTCCGAATATTGCAAACTGGACACGGAAAAGGTCATGAATCTGCTCCGGGAGCGGCTGTCGGAGAAGCGGATGCGCCATTCCTTGCTCGTCGCCGAGCGGGCCCTCCTGCTCGCGCCGAAATACGGCGCCGATCCCGGAAAGGCCGGCTTTGCGGGACTTATCCATGACATCTGCAAATGCAGCTCCCCGGAAGAGCAGTTGCAAACGGCTCGGGCGGGTGGTATAATTTTCGACAAGAATCTGGAAACCTCCCCCGCCCTTTGGCACTCCGCCGCCGGCTTCGTCTACATACGGGACAAGCTCGGCGTGACGGACGGAGATATCCTCAATGCCGTGCGCTACCACACCTCCGGCAGGGGCGGCATGTCCCCGCTCGAGAAGACGGTCTATATGGCGGATCTCACGAGCGACGACCGGGACTATCCGGGCAGCGTCTGGCTGCGGAATCTGACCGAGGAGAAGCCTGAGAAGGCGCTTGCCTACTCGATTCAGTGGATCGCCGGCGATCTCCGGAAGAAGGGACTTCCGGTCACAAAGGAAACCGAGGACCTTCTGGAAGAATATCGGGACGTCATCGTCACCCGCCCGGATGAAGAAAGGGAGTAAATTATGGAATCCTATGAACTTGCCAAAAAAATTGCGACCATCCTTGACGGCAAAAAGGCCACGGACATCCGCGTGCTTAAAATAAAAGAAATCAGCTCGCTGGGCGACTATTTTGTGCTGGCCTCGGCGAACAACTCGAGTCTCGTTCAGGCGCTCGCCGACGAGATCGATTTCCGGCTCGGCCATGAGGACGGCATCTCTCCGAGAAGAATCGAGGGATACTCCTCCGCGAAATGGGTCCTGATGGATTACGCGGACGTCATTGTCCACATCTTTTACGAGGAGACGAGGCAATTCTATTCCTTGGAGCGCCTCTGGAGCGACGCGAAGGTGGAAGAGGTCGGCTTCAAGCAGGAAGAGCCGGAGAAGCCCGCCGAAAAATAAAAACCGGGCGGAACTGTTCCGGGTGCGCATTTTTGAATTTTTTGCCCCCCGTCGGCACGGAGTTGTTTTTCCGGTCCCGGCGGGGCGGATTTTGGTAAGAGAACCGGCGGCCCGCGCTGCCGAGACCTGTTTTTTTGGAGGCATCAGAATGAAAGGGTACGATTTTGCGGAGATCGAAAAAAAGTGGCAGAAGGTCTGGGATGAGCAGAAGCCGTTTGCCGCGGTGAACGACTATTCGAGGCCGAAATATTACACGCTGGTCGAGTTCCCCTATCCGTCCGGACAGGGGCTGCACGTCGGCCATCCGCGCTCCTATACGGCGCTCGACCTCGTCGCCAGAAAGAAGCGGATGCAGGGCTACAACGTCCTCTATCCGATGGGATGGGACGCCTTCGGCCTGCCGACCGAGAACTTCGCCATCAAAAACCACATCCATCCGAAAATCGTCACGAAACAGAACATCGCCCATTTTAAGGAACAGCTCAAATCCTTGGGCTTCTCGTTCGACTGGGACCGCGAGATCAACACGACCGACCCAAGTTATTATAAATGGACACAGTGGATTTTCCTTCAGCTTTATAAGCACGGCCTCGCCTATAAAAAGGAGATGTCCGTCAACTGGTGCACCGGCTGCAAGTGCGTGCTCGCCAACGAGGAGGTCGTCGAGGGCGTCTGCGAACGCTGCGGAAGCCCGGTCGTCCACAAGGTCAAGAGTCAATGGATGCTCAAAATCACCGAATATGCCGACCGCCTGATCAACGACCTCTCTACCGTCGACTACATCGAGCGCGTCAAGACGAGCCAGATCAACTGGATCGGCCGGAGCACCGGCGCGGAGGTCGATTTCACCACCACCGCCGGCGACGTCCTGACCGTCTACACCACCCGGCCGGACACCCTCTTCGGCGCCACCTATATGGTCATCTCGCCGGAGCATCCCTATATCGAAACATGGGCGCCGAAGATCGCCAACATGGACGAGATCCGCGCCTATCAGCAGCAGGCCGCCGCAAAGAGCGATTTTGAACGCTCCGAGCTTGTTAAGGATAAGACCGGCGTCGAACTCCGGGGCGTCCGGGCTTTTAACCCGGTCAACGGCCGCGAGATCCCGATCTTCGTCTCCGATTATGTGCTGATGAATTACGGCACCGGCGCCATCATGGCGGTCCCGGCGCACGACACCCGCGACTGGGATTTCGCCAAAAAGTTCGGCCTGCCGATCGTCGAGGTCGTCAAGGGCGGCGACGTCGAAAAAGAGGCGTTCACCGACTGCGCCACCGGCATCCTCGTCAATTCTGGCTTCCTCGACGGCATGAGCGTCGCCGAGGCGAAAAAAGCCGTCACGGAATTCCTCGAAAAAGAAGGCAAGGCCCGCCCGAAGGTCAATTATAAGCTCCGTGACTGGGTCTTCAGCCGCCAGAGATACTGGGGCGAGCCGATTCCGATGGTCTACTGCGAGAAATGCGGCTGGCAGCCGATTCCGGAATCGGAGCTGCCGCTTCTGCTCCCGGACGTGGAATCCTACGAGCCGACCGATACCGGCGAGAGCCCGCTCTCCAAAATGGACGACTGGGTCAACACCACCTGTCCCTGCTGCGGCGGGCCCGCAAAACGCGAGACCGATACGATGCCTCAGTGGGCCGGCTCAAGCTGGTACTTCATGCGCTACTGCGACCCGCACTGCGCGGACGGCATCAGCGCCAAGGAGGCCCTCGACTATTGGCTTCCGGTCGACTGGTATAACGGCGGTATGGAGCACACCACGCTGCATCTGCTCTACTCCCGCTTCTGGCATAAATTCCTCTATGACATCGGCGTCGTCTCCTGCCCGGAGCCCTACGCCAAACGCACGAGCCACGGCATGATCCTCGGCGAGAACGGCGAGAAGATGTCCAAATCCCGCGGAAACGTGGTCAACCCGGACGATGTGATCCGCGACTACGGCGCCGACACGCTGCGTCTCTACGAGATGTTTATCGGCGATTTCGAGAAGGCCGCCCCATGGAGCACCAGCTCGATCAAGGGCTGCAAGCGCTTCCTCGACCGCATCTGGGCCTTGCAGGATATCATGACCCCCGGCGTCATCCGCCCGCAGTTTGAGGGCGAATTCCACCGCACGATCAAAAAGGTCGGCGAGGACATCGACAGCCTCAAGGCCAACACCGCGATCGCCGCGATGATGACGCTGCTCAACGACCTCAGCGACTCCGGCTCCGTCACGGAGGAAGAATATAAGCTCCTGCTCACCCTGCTCAATCCGTTCGCCCCGCACGTCACCGAGGAACTCTGGCAGATCCTCGGTGGCAAGGAGCTGCTCTGCAAACAGCCATGGCCGCAGTACGACGAAAAAAAATGCGTCGAAAAAATCGTTGAGATCGTGGTCCAGATCTGTGGAAAGATCAAAGCCCACATCACGATCGACGCGGATGCCGGCGAGGAAGCGACGCTTGCCGCCGCCAAAGCCGCCGTCGCCGATCAACTCGACGGAAAGACCGTCGTCAAGGAAATCTGCGTGCCCGGCAAGCTCGTCAACCTTGTGGCAAAATAAATCTCCGCGGTTGTCGAATCTTCAAATTTCCGGCAGAGGAAAAAATCTTTTCGGCGGGATTTCCACTTGACACGCAAGAACGCAAGTAATATAATAATCCCGTTACATTTATGTACGGAGGGCAAAACGCCCTTTAACTCCGGCCTTTGAGGCGAAGGAGGGAAATCAGGTAATGGCAGAAATTCATGTCAAAGAAAACGAGTCTTTGGACAGCGCTCTCAGACGTTTTAAACGTCAGTGCGCTCGCTCTGGCGTCCTCGCGGAAGTCAGAAAGAGAGAAGCATACGAGAAGCCTTCGGTAAAACGCAAAAAGAAATCCGAGGCCGCCCGGAAGCGCAAATATTAATAGCTTACGCGGAAGGCGGATGGCGGTTGCCGTCCGCTTTCTTGTTTCCATCCGGAAAAAATTGATAGAAAAGGAGGGAGAAGGATGGCCATTTACCGGCCGAAACACCGTTTCCGCAGAGTCACCGGCATCACGCCGGAGAATGTGCGCGCCGTCGGCGGAAAGGCGCTGATCCTTGACGTCGACAACACCCTCTCCATCCACGGCTCCCAGAAACCGCTCAAGGGCGTGCCGGAGTGGATCGCCAAAATGCAGGCGGCCGGATTCCCGATGGTCATCGTCTCCAACAACAGCGCCGAACGGATCGCGCCTTTCGCAAAAAAACTCGGCCTGCCCTATGTCGAAAACGGGAGAAAGCCGCTCCCCTACGGATTCCGCAGGGCGTGTCTGCTGTTGGGCGTCCCGCCGAAGGATACCGTCGTCGTCGGGGATCAGCTCTTCACGGATCTCATCGGCGGCAGGTACTTCGGCGCAAAGGTCTTTCTGACCAAGCCCATCCGGCCGGAGGAGACGACCTTTTTCCGCATGAAACGCTGGCTGGAGCGTTTTATCATCGAATAAACGCATCTTATGGAGGCATCTTATGGACAGAATCAAACGCCTTGCCGGGGAACTCCCGGAGGATCTGGACGCCGCATTTATCGATTCGGCCGTCAACCGCAGATATTACACCGGATTCAACTCCAGCGCGGGCGTGCTGCTCGTCACAAGGGATGACGCGACCATCTTTCTGGATTCCCGCTACATCGAAGTAGGCACCCGCACGATCACCGATGCGCATGTCGTTCTGATGGGCAACCTGACCTCGCAGCTCAACGACTACTTCGAGGAGTACCATGTGAAAACCGTCGGCATCGAATCGGGCTACATGACGGTTGAAAAGCTCTTCAGCCTTCGCCGCGTGCTGAACGTTGATATGAAGGACGATCCGCGCCTCAACTGCATCATTTTGAATCAGCGCCGGGTCAAGAGCCCCGACGAGATGAAACAGATCCGCGCGGCTCAAGCCATCACCGATCGGACGTTTCTTTATATGCTGGAGACGATTAAACCCGGCCTCTCCGAAAAGGATTTGCAGCTCGAATTGGATTTCCATATGCTGAAGCATGGCGCGACCGGCCTCGCTTTTGATACCATCCTCGCCGCCGGTGCCAACGGTTCGATGCCGCACGCCGTTCCGGGGACGAACGTCGTCAAAGAGGGCGACTTCGTCACGATGGATTTCGGCGCCTCCGTCAACGGCTACTGTTCCGATATGACGAGAACGGTCGCCGTCGGCAAAATCACGGAGGAACAGGAATCGGTCTATGAACTCGTCCTTCGGGCACAGACCGCCGCCGAAGCCGCCGTGCGCGCCGGTGTCCCCTGCGACGAGATCGACGCCGTCGCCCGCAACATGATCTACGGGGCCGGCTATGAGGGCAAATTCGGCCACGGGCTTGGGCATTCGCTGGGCCTTGAAATCCACGAGGACCCTCGTTTTTCGCCGACCTGTCAGGACATCACCGTTCCGGGCCTCGTTATGAGTGTGGAGCCGGGCATCTATCTCGAGGGCCGTTTCGGCGTGCGGATCGAGGATATTGTTCAGGTCACCGAGGGCGGCTGCGACATCATCACCGGGAGCGAAAAAAAATTAATCCGGCTGTGAGGGCTTTTTCGCGGGGCGTTTTTTCCGGTTTTATAGAAAAATCAGGCCGTCAAGGCGTTCCCAACCATATTTTCATGCGCAAAAGTATTGCAAAACAGGCAAAAATCGGATAGAATTTAAATGTTGAATTCCGCGTATTTATAATTAGGAGGTAAAATTATGATTTCTGCCGGCGATTTCAGAAACGGCGCTACTTTCGAGATGGAGGGAAACGTATACTCGATCATCGAATTCCAGCACGTCAAGCCGGGCAAGGGTGCCGCTTTCGTCCGCACGAAGATCAGAAACGTGATCTCCGGCGCCGTGGTCGAGCATACCTTCAATCCGGCCGACAAATTCCCGTCCGCTTATATCGAGAGAAAAGATATGCAGTATCTTTACAACGACGGCGATCTCTATTATTTTATGGACCCGGAAAGCTTCGAGACCATCCCGATTTCCAAAGATACGCTCGGAGACAACTTCAAATTTGTTCTTGAAAACATGGACTGCAAGGTCATGTCCTACAAGGGCAACATCTTCGGCGTCGAACCGCCGACCTTCGTCGAGCTTGAGATCACTCACACCGAACCCGGCGTCCGCGGCGACACCGCCACCAACGTCACGAAACCCGCCGTCGTCGAAACCGGCGCCGAGATCAAGGTCCCGCTCTTCATCAACGAGGGCGATCATATCCGTGTCGACACCCGCACCGGCGAATATATGGAAAGAGCCTGATTTCCGGGCATACTAACTCCGAAAAACAACGCGTTTTCCACCTTAAAAAAAGAAGTATGGAGGTTTCCGTTTATGAACATCACTGAAAAAGTTGCCCACCTGAAGGGACTCATCGAGGGCATGGAACTGGAAGACAACAAAGAGACAAAACTCATCAAGGCCATCTCCGAAATCCTGGAGGATGTCGCATATGCGATCTCCGACGCCGAGGATGAACTGGGCGAGCTGGGCGAAGAGGTCGAAGCGATCGACGAGGACCTCGGCCATCTCGAAGATGATTATTACGGCGAAGAAGACGAGGATGAGGACGGGGACGAGGACGAGGACGGCTGCTCCTGCTGCGGCGAGGACGGCATGTATGAAGTCAAATGTCCTTCCTGCGGCGAATCCATCTGCGTGGATGAGGATACCATCAACGGTGGAGAGATGAAATGCCCGAACTGCGGCGAACTCCTCGAGTTTGATCTCGAAGACGAAGATGAGGGCGAAGACGACAAGGAGTAATCTCCCGTCTTCTCAAAAAATCTGTTTCGGGGCAGGGTGAAATTCCCTACCGGCGGTAATGTCCGGTCGCTTTGACCGGATTAGTCCGAGACTTGCGTTCTTCCGGCATGACCGGAAATCTGCGGAAAAAGCCGCGGTTTTCCGCTTCCGGACAGGGCGCGATTGAACCGGTGTGATTCCGGTACCGACGGTAAAGTCCGGATGGCGAAACGAACCATAGCACAAAGGCCCCGATGGCATGCAAATTCATCGGGGCTTTCTTTTTTAGGATCTGGCGCGCGCCCACGTTTGTCTTTCCCTTGCGGTTTGACGGCGTGCCACGCGGCCCATACTATAAGAAAACGCCCCTCGTTCTCCGGCGGAAGGATGCCGCCGGAATTTTTCCCACAGGGCGGCATATGTCCCGCCCCGTATGGAATTTCAATGACTGGCCGGCCGCACGGTCCGGCAGAGGGGAGAATCTTATGAAACCAATTTCAACAAAAAAAATGGTGACGCTCGGCGTTCTTGCCGCCTGTTCCATCGTCCTGATGCTGCTTGTGCGGATCCCGTTCCCGCCGGCGCCCTTCCTCGAATACGACCCGGCGGACATTCCGATTCTGATCGGAACCTTCCTTTTCGGGCCGGGATGGGGTTTTCTGCTGACCGCGGCGGTTTCGGTGATTCAGGGCTTCACCGTCAGCTCCGGCAGCGGCATCATCGGCATCGTCATGCACCTTGCCGCAACCGGCTGTTTTGCTTTGGTTGCCGGCACCATCTACCGCCGGCATAAGAGCCGCCGGGCCGCCTACCTTGCCCTCGCCCTCGGCGTTCTTCTTCAGACGGCGGTCATGGCCGGGATGAACCTCTGGCTGACGCCGATCTTCATGAGTACGCCGCGGGAGACGGTGCTTCAGATGATGCTGCCGGTGATTCTGCCCTTCAACCTCCTGAAAGCGGGCGCCAACGCAGCCGTGACGGCGCTCGTCTATAAACGCATCAGCCGCCTGATACATAAAGAACTGGATCGGTGAACGGAGGGTGAAACTTGCAGATTTTAGCGGACTGGGGGGCAAAGACGTCGGCGGAGGCCGCGGATCTGGAGAAACAGGGCCTCGCCAACATTCCGAAAAGAAAACAGAGCCGCTCCGTCGGACAGATCATTTGGGCCAACCTGTTCACTTGGTATAATTTTATTCATCTGCTGCTGGCGGCCCTCGTCATCTCGGCCGAATCATGGAGAAATCTGCTCTTTCTCGGCATCGTCGTCGGCAATTTCCTGATCAGCACCGTTCAGGAGATCCGGGCGAAAAAGGTGCTGGACGGGCTCGCCCTCTTGCAGAGCGGAGACGCCCTCGCCGTCCGCGACGGAAAAGAGATCTTCCTGCCCGCAGAGAGGCTCGTCCTCGGCGACGTGGTGCTCATCCGGGCGGGCGATCAGGTCTTTGCCGATCTTTCCGTGCTCGGCGGTCGCGCGGAGCTCAACGAATCCATGCTCACCGGGGAAAGCATCCCGGTGATGAAGCAGCCGGGCGACGCCGTTTTTTCCGGAAGCTGCTGCGTCTCCGGCTTCTGCGCCGCGAAGGTGACCGCCGTCGGGGATGCCCGGAGAGCCGAAAAAATCGCCGCCGCCGCAAGATCCGCCGGCAAGACCGAGCCCGTGCTCAAGGCGACGCTCCGGAAGCTGATCCACGGCCTCTCGGCGTTTGTATTACCGATCGGCGCCGTGCTCTTTCTCTACGATTATTTCTATTCCGGCCTCCCCTATGCGGAGACCGCCGTCCGTTCCGCCGCGGCGATGCTCGGCATGATTCCGGACGGGCTCTGGCTGCTGACGAGCGTCAGCTTCACCGAGGGCGTGATTCGTCTCGCGCGACATGGCGCTTTGCCGCGGGACATCTATTCCTATGAAAATCTCGCCCGGGCGGACGTATTGTGCCTCGACAAGACCGGCACGCTGACGACCGGCGTCGACGTGCTCAAGGGTATCGTCCCGCTGGATCCGGGCTTCAACTATAACGATATTCTTTCGGGCATTCTGACGGCGCTGCCCGAGCGCGACGGCACGACCTCCGCTCTGGAAAAAGCCGTCTCCTCGGAGGCAAGCTGGGATGCCGAGGACGCCCTGCCCTTCTCCTCCGAGCGCCGGTACTGCGCGGCGGATTTCGGCCGGAACGGCGCTTTTCTCCTCGGCGCGCCGGAAGTTCTCACCGGCGATCCGGCGGTCCTTTCGGATTTTGAAACCTATGCCGCCGCGGGAAACCGTGTCCTCCTGCTCTGCGCGGGAAACCGTTCCGACGGCGTCTACCGGCCGGACAAGCCCTTATGTTTTCTCCTGCTGGGCGAGGAGATCCGTCCCGGCGCCGGCGAAATTCTCCGTTATTTTCTCAAAAACGGCGTTTCGATCCGCATTCTCAGCGGAGATAACCCGCATTCCGCCGCGTTTGTTGCGGAAAAGACGGGGATTCCCGGCACGGAGCGCTGCGTCGACGCTTCCGCGCTCTCCGACGCGGAACTCGCCGAAGCCGCCAAAGATCACGTCGTCTTCGGCCGCGTCTCTCCGGAGCAGAAACAGGGCATTATCCGCCTGCTGAAGGCGGAGGGCCATACGGTCGCGATGTTCGGCGACGGCGTCAACGACGTGCCGGCTCTGAGGGAAGCGGATTTCTCCGCCGCGATCAAGACCGGTTCCCCCGCCGCGAGGCATGCCGCCGATATGGTGCTGCCCGGCTTCGACGCGCTGCCGGCGGCCGTCTCGGAGGGGCGCCGGGTTGTGCACCACATCCGCAGAACCGCGGTGCTCTTCCTTTCCAAAACCTTCTACTCCTTTGCGCTGGCGGCGGTGCTGCTGATT
>DAOSWK010000009.1:0-35160 GCA_035593545.1 Oscillospiraceae bacterium
CACGGTCGTCGATTTTGCTGGCATCCAGCTCTCTCTATGGTGCGGGGAGCTCGCCCTGCTGCTCGACGACGTGCGCGACTATCTGCTGCGGGAATACACGGTCGTCGTTTTGGCCGGCACGGAGCGCGGCGCAAAGGCGCTCTCCTCCGATCTCGCCGCCAACGGCATCGAAGCCATCTGCTCGGAGGACGCCTTCGTCAAAAAGGGTCAGGTTTTCGTGCTGCCCGGCTCGCTCAGCGCCGGCATGGATTTCCCGACGGCCAAAATCGCCGTCATCAGCCACGCCGGAACCGCCGAGAGCGCCGCCAAAAAGCAGCGCCGCCCCCGGAAGGCGAAGAATCCGCTCAAGAGCCTCGAAGATCTCGTGCCCGGCGACTACATCGTCCACGTCAACCACGGCATCGGCGTCTACGACGGCATCGTCAAGCAGGAGATCCGCGGCGTCGTCAAGGATTACATCGCCATCCGCTACGCCGGCACCGACATGCTCTATGTCCCGGTCACGCAACTCGACCTCGTCTCCAAGTACATCGGCACCGGCGAGGATAAGACCGTCAAACTCAGCAAGCTCAACTCCGCGGAGTGGCAGAAGACCCGCAGCCGGGTCAAGGCCGCCGTCAAGGATATGGCAAAGGAACTGATCGCCCTCTATTCTAAACGCATGCATACGCCGGGCTACGCCTTCAGTTCGGATACGGACTGGCAGCGGGAATTCGAGGAGCGCTTCCCTTACGAGGAGACCGAGGATCAGCTCCGCTGCATCGAGGAAGTCAAGCGCGACATGGAGCAGCCCCGCCCGATGGACCGCCTGCTCTGCGGCGACGTCGGCTTCGGCAAGACGGAGGTCGCGGTCCGCGCGGCCTTTAAGGCGGTGATGGACGGCAAGCAGGCCGCCGTGCTCGTACCCACCACGATCCTCTCGTGGCAGCATTATCAGACGTTTTTGCAGCGGATGGAGGGCTTCCCGGTCACGGTGGAGCTGCTCTCGCGCTTCCGCACGCCGAAACAGCAGACCGACATCCTCAAACGCCTGCGCACCGGCGAGATCGACATCCTGATCGGCACGCACCGCATCCTTCAGAAGGACGTGGCGTTTAAGGACCTTGGCCTCTGCGTCATCGACGAGGAACAGCGCTTCGGCGTCGCGCATAAGGAGAAATTCAAGGAGCTCAAAACCTCCGTCGACGTCCTGACCCTCTCGGCCACGCCGATTCCGCGCACGCTCAACATGGCGATGAGCGGCATCCGTGACATGTCGACGATCGACGAGGCTCCGCAGGACCGCTACCCGGTTCAGACCTACGTCGTCGAATACGACCGCGGGCTCGTACTCGAGGCGATTAAGAAGGAACTGCGCCGCGGCGGGCAGATTTTCTACCTGCACAACAACATCGACGATATCGCCGGCTGCACCGCGAAGCTTCAAGCCGATCTGCCGGACGCCCGCATCGTCTTTGCGCACGGCCGGATGGGCGAGGAGGAGCTCTCCGAGATCTGGCGAAGCCTTGTCGATCAGGAGATCGACATCCTCGTCTCCACCACCATCATCGAAAACGGCGTCGACGTCCCGAACTGCAACACGCTGATCGTCGAGAACGCCGACCGCCTCGGCCTCGCCCAACTCTACCAACTCCGCGGCCGGGTGGGACGCTCCAACCGCCGTGCTTTCGCGTGGTTCACCTTCGTGCCGGGCAAGGCGATCTCTGAAATTGCCCAGAAACGCCTCGCGGCGATCCGCGACTTCACGCAGTTCGGCTCCGGCGTCAAGATCGCCATGCGCGACCTCGAGATCCGCGGCGCGGGAAATATCCTCGGCGCGAACCAACACGGCCACATGGAGGCGGTCGGCTACGATCTCTACGTCCGGCTGCTTTCGGAGGCCGTCGCGGAGGAGAAGGGAGAACCTCTGCCGCCCGAAGCCGAGGAATGCTCCGTGGATATCGCGCTCGACGCCCATATTCCGGAGAATTATATCCGCAGCGTCAACCAGCGCATCGACGTCTACAAGCGCATTGCGGCGATCCGTTCCGAGGAGGATGCGCGCGACGTGATCGACGAGCTGATCGACCGCTTCGGCGATCCGCCGGACGCGGTGCTCGGCCTGATCGAAGTCGCCACCCTGCGGAACCTCGCCTCCTCCCTCGGGATCACGGACATCGGCCAAAAGGAGACCGAACTGCACTTTTACCCGAAGGAGATGGATCTCGAGCGCGTCAGCATGGCTTCCGGCAAACTCGCCGGCCGCCTGACGATGGATTTTGTCAGCGCGAAGCCGCACCTCGTCTTCCGCATGAAGCCCGGCGAACAGCCGATCGCGACGATGAAGAAAGTGCTCTCCGCCATGAAATACGATACGGAAAAATAGATCAGGCAAGACTTGCTGTCTAAAGCGCCCTCCGGGATCTCCGGCGGGCGCTTTTTAACGAAAAAAATAGATGCCCGGAAAAGATTCGCAGGATGACCCGTCGTTCGGCTTTTTCCGGCGCTTTTGGCGGGCGTGTTTTATACGGAAACATATGGCCGGGAAGAGCCGCCCTCAAAATCGCCCGCGGTATCTTCTGCGAAAAGGGCGGCGCGGCTAAAAGCCCGGGGCCGCATCCCGGAGTTCTCTTTCCGGCGCGTTCTGTCTGTCGGCCTTCCGGCGGGCGCTTTTTGGCGAAAAAACGCCCCCGGACCTCCGAAAACGCACAGCTGTTTTCCGTTCAAAAACATCGCCGCGGATTTTAAAAATTTTGCAGGATTTCTTTCAAAAAACACTTGATTTTTAAAATGCTTCATGCTATGATGTCCGCGAATGAAGAACAAAACATAGAATACGAATGAACAGGCCGATCCGTTGGAGAGCGCGCCTGCCAAATCAGAAAGGAAGAATGGTTATGTACACAATCTCGATGAACGATTTTCTCTGCCAGATCGAAGACCGTGTGCCCGAATACCCCACTTGGGCAAAGGACGAAGAGATTTATAACTGTGAGAATTATAAGGCCGCCGTCAGCAAGGAGAAGTTCTCCTTCGTCAAAAAAATCTTCGGCGGCGTGTTTGCCTCCGCAGTCTGACCGATCAAACGGACAAGAAAATAAAAACGGGCCTCCGGAATTCGGGGGTCCGTTTTTTTTGTGATTGTGTCCTTGATTCACGTACACTTGTCGGTTTTATTCTTTGTCTCTTTAGCATGATATTATGCAAAAATGGAGGACATCCTGCAAAAAAAGCCCGGAGAGATTTTTTCTCCCCGGGCTTTTTGATGAAAATCAGTCCTCGTCTCCGGTCTCCGGGCCGGCGGATTCGGTTTCTTCCGTTTCCTCCGCAGAGACGCCCTCTTCCGGATTTTCGTCTTCCGCTTCTTCCTCGGCGCCTTCGTCGGTCTCCTCTTCCGAGGCCTTCGGCGGCACCTCAAGGCTCACGACGCGGCTGTCGTCGGTCACTTTCATCACGCGCACGCCGCCCGCGTACCGGGACTGGACGTTGATCTCGTCGACCTTCATGCGGATGATGATACCGTCGCTGCTGATGAGGATGACGTCGTCGTCGTCCTCCACCGCGCCGATGCCGGCGACGCGGCCGTTCTTGAAGTTTTGGATGCCCTTGCCGCCGCGGTTTTGCAGGCGGTAATCGTCGAAAGAGGTGCGGCGTCCCTGTCCGTTTTCGCTGACGGTCAGAAGCTTTGCGCCGTCGCGCACGATCTCCATGCCGACGATCCAGTCGTCCTCGTCGAGGTTGATGGCGCGCACGCCTCTCGCGGTGCGGCCGATCTCGCGGGCGTCCTGCTCATTGAAGCGGATCGCCATGCCCTTGGAGGTGGCCACCACGAGGTCGTCGCCGCCGGAGGTGATCTTGACCCAGCGCAGCACGTCGCCCTCGTCGAGGTTGATCGCGATCAGGCCGGATTTGCGGATATTCTTATAGGCGTCGATGCGGCTGCGCTTGATGACGCCGTTCTTTGTGACCATGCAGAAGTAGCCCTCGGATTCGTCGAGCGCGCCGACCTTGACGAGCGAAGTGACCTTCTCATCCTGCTCGAGCGGGAGGAGGTTGACGATGTTGGTGCCTTTGGAGGAGCGGCCGCTGTCCGCAATCTCGTAGGCCTTGAGGCGGAACGCCTTGCCGCGCGTCGTAAAGAACATCAGCGTGTCGTGGCTCGAGCAGATGAACAGGTCCTCGGCGAAGTCCTCGTCGCGTCTCGTCATGCCCGAGATGCCGCGGCCGCCGCGCTTTTGCAGTTTATAGGCATCGACCGGCTGGCGTTTGATATAGTTGAAATGCGTCAGCGTGACGACGCAGTCCTCTATCGGGATCAGATCCTCGATGTCCATCTCGCCGCTGACCGCCTGAATCTCGGTGCGGCGCTCGTCGCCGAATTTGTCGCTGATCTCGCGCAGTTCCGACTTGACAATATCGTCGACCCTGTGGATGTCGGCGAGAATTTCCTCGTAATCCTGTACGCGGAGCAGGATGTCGGCAAGCTCGCTCTCGATCTTTTCGCGGTCGAGGCTGGAGAGACGGCCGAGGCGCATCGCAAGGATGGCGTTGGCCTGAATCTCCGAGAGGCCGAAACGCTCCATCAGGCGCGGGCGGTTCTCGTTGTCGTCGCGGCCGCTGCGGATGATACGGATGACCTCGTCGATATGGTCCTCGCAGATCTTGAGGCCCTCGAGCACGTGCTCGCGCTCTTTGGCCTTCTTCAGGTCGTATCTCGTGCGGCGGATGATGACCTCGCGCTGGAAGTCGACGTAGCACTGCATCATTTCTTTGAGGGTCATCACCTTCGGCTGGCCCTTGTCGAGCGCGAGCAGGATCACGCCGTAGGTGATCTGCATCTGGCTGTAACTGTAAAGCTGATTCAAAATAAGCTGCGCGTTGGCGTCGCGTTTGAGCTCGATGACGATCCGGAGGCCCCGACGGTCGGATTCGTCGCGCAGATCGCTGATGCCCTCGATGCGCTTATCCTTGACGAGGTTTGCGATCTCCTCGATCATGCGGGCCTTGTTGACCATATAGGGCAGCTCCGTCACCACGATGCGCTCGCGGTCGTTTTTCCATTCCTGAATCTCGGCTCGGGAGCGCAGGGTCAGCTTCGCGCGCCCGGTCGTATAGGCCGCGCGAATGGCGCTCCGGCCCATCAGGATGCCGCCGGTCGGGAAATCCGGGCCTTTGACAAATTCCATCAACTCGTCGAGGCCGGCGTCGGGATTGTCGATCAGGTAGCAGATGCCGTCGGTGATCTCGCGCAGGTTGTGCGGCGGGATGTTGGTGGCCATGCCCACGGCGATACCGGTGGAGCCGTTGACCAGCAGGTTCGGGAAACGCGAGGGCAGCACGACAGGTTCCTGAAGGCGGTCGTCGTAGTTCGACATGAAGTCGACCGTCTCCCGGTCAATATCCTGAAGCATCTTCGTGGCCATCCGCGCCATACGGGATTCCGTATAACGGTAGGCGGCAGGCGGGTCTCCGTCAACGGAACCGAAGTTGCCGTGTCCGTCGACCAGCGGATACCTCAGCGAGAAATCCTGTGCCAGACGGACCATCGCGTCGTAGACCGAGGCGTCGCCGTGCGGATGATATTTGCCGAGCACGGAACCGACGGTATCCGCGCATTTGCGGTAAGGCTTCGAGGGATCGAGGCCGTTTTCGTACATGGTGTAAAGAATCCTGCGGTGGACGGGCTTGAGTCCGTCGCGCACGTCCGGCAGCGCCCGCGAGACGATGACCGACATGGAGTAATCCAAAAAGGATTTCCGCATCTCGTTCTCGAGCATCACCGTGACCAGCTTGGACTGGGGCAGATCCTCTTCGGTCTCTTCCCCGGTCTCCTCTCCGGGCTGCTGATTCAGTTCCTCATCTATTCCGTTTTTACGGATCTCGTCATCCAAAATTCCATCCTCCAACTTTTCAGAGTTTCCCTATGTTTCGGGGCCGGGCGGTTCTTTCCCTTTTGGAGAAAAAGCGCCGCATGGGCTCCGGTTTTATGCGTTTTCATCCTCCGCGGCGGCGGAAGGGGTTTCGGCGGGAGTCTTTTTCTCGGGCTCTTCGGATTTCTCCGGCAGGGCCTCGAGGTCCTCATCCTCCGAAAGTTCCTCGTCGTCGGGCTCCTTCTCGGAGAGCTCCTCGTCCTCGTCGGGCGCGAGTTTTGCCTCCTCGATATGCGCGGTTGCGTAGGCCATAAAATCCTCGACGGAATAGCCCGCCGCCGTGATGGAATCCTTCGCGACAAAGAGCTGGTTCGCGAGGTTAAATTCCAGATAGACGACGTTTTCCGTCTCCCAGCAGCGCTGGAATTTCTTCCATGGGAAGAAGGCGTCGCGCGGGGCGGCCTTTTCGAGCACGCCGGTGTCGTAAAGCGCGAGCGTCAGATCGTTTCTGAGGTATTTGCTGGTTCTGTAATATTCGGCGGTCGCCCTTTTCAGCTTGCCCTCGAAGAACAGCTTATAGAAGAAGACCGAATAAAATCCGATGCCGAAAAACAGGAGCGCCGCGCAGATATAGGTCATCAGGCTTGAATACCAGATCAGATGCCAGAAGTCGCTCTTGACATAGTCAAGGTTGAAAAAGCACAGCACGATGAAGAACAGGGAGACCGCAAAGGAGAGAAATCCCCAGAACTTTTTGAGTTTCCTGTCCTGTTTGATCGCCGGCGCGGAGACCGCCATGTTCATTTCGCGGAAATGATCGAGCGTCAGCCTGTGGGTGATGAGGTAGGCCGGTTCGCCATACTCGGCGGGGTCGATCCGGGCGATGTGCTTGATGCGTTTCCGATTTGCCTTTTCGTAGAGTTTGTCGAAGATCATTCGTTTTTCCTCCGGTTTTTGAGAAATGGTTGAAAGATTCGGAGGCGGGCTCCCCAAAGAGAAGCCGCGGATCCCGCCGAATACAGAAACGGCGCCGCATCGGCGGCAGGGCTTGCAGGCGGGGAACTTTTTCGCCCCCTGCCCCGTGGGAAGAACTAAGCTAATCAGATATCGAGGTTCTTGACGAAGCGCGCGTTCTTTTCGATGAACTCACGCCTCGGCTCGACCTTGTCGCCCATCAGGATCGTGAAGACTTCGTCCGCGGCCGCCGCATCCTCGGTTTCAACTCGGAGCATGATGCGGCGCTCGGGGTCCATGGTCGTCTCCCAGAGCTGTTCGGGGTTCATCTCGCCGAGACCTTTGTACCGCTGGACCTCGCTCTTGGAGGAGCCTTCCGGGAACATCTCCGCAAGCAGGCGGTCGCGTTCCTCGTCGGAATAGGCGTAGCGGACCTTTTTACCTTTTGCGATGCGGTAGAGCGGCGGCTGGGCGATATAGACGTGTCCCTCCTCGACCAGCGGGCGCATGAAGCGGTAGAAGAAAGTCAGCATCAGCGTGCGGATATGGGAGCCGTCGACATCGGCATCGGCCATGATGATGATCTTGCCGTAGCGCAGCTTTGCGAGGTCGATCTCGTCGCCGATGCCGCAGCCCAAGGCGAGGATGACCGGGGTCAGCTTGTCGTTGCCGTAGACCTTGTCGAGCCGCGCCTTTTCGACGTTGAGCATCTTGCCCCAAAGCGGAAGGATCGCTTGAAACGTGCGGTCGCGTCCTTGTTTGGCCGAGCCGCCTGCGGAATCTCCCTCCACGATATAGATTTCGGTGTTGACGTTGTCGCGGTCGGAGCAGTCGGCGAGCTTGCCGGGCAGGGAGGCGCTTTCGAGCACGGATTTGCGGCGGGCGGTTTCGCGCGCCTTTCTTGCGGCTTCCCGCGCCCTCGCCGCGCCGAGCGCCTTGTCGAAGATCGCCCGCGCAACCGCGGGATTTTCCTCAAAATAAGTCATCAGCTTCTCGTAGACCATGGAATCCACCATGGTGCGCATCTCCGTATTGCCGAGCTTCGTCTTGGTCTGGCCCTCGAATTCGGCATTCGTCAGCTTGACGGAGATGATCGCCGTCAGGCCCTCGCGCACGTCGTCGCCGGAGAGGTTTTTGTCGCTGTCCTTGAGGATCTTCTTCTCGCGGCCGTAGTCGTTGAAGACCCTCGTCAGCGCGTTTTTAAAACCGATCTCGTGCATGCCGCCGTCCACCGTATGGATGTTGTTGGCAAAGCTCATCACGAGCTCGTTGTAGCTGTCGTTGTACTGCATGGCGACCTCCGCCATGGAATCGCCGTTCTGGGCGCTGAGATAGATGACCTCCGGATGGATGACCTCGAGGCCCTTCTTCTTATGGATGTGTTCGACGAAGGAACGGATGCCGCCCTCGTAGCAGAGTTCCTCCCGGCGGATGTTCTCCTCGTCGCGGCTGTCCGTCAAAATAAACTTGACGCCGGCGTTGAGGAAAGCCTGCTCCCGAAGCCGCGCAAGCAGCGTCTCGTAGTCGAATTCCACCGTCTCAAAGATCTCGGCGTCCGGCTTAAAGACGATGACCGTGCCGGTCATGTCGGTTTCGCCGATCACGGTGAGATCGCTGTCCGGCGTGCCGCGCTTGAAGGTCTGGCGGTAGGTATGACGGCCGTCGTTGACCTCGACCTCGAGCCACTCGGAGAGCGCGTTGACGACGGAGGCGCCGACGCCGTGCAGGCCGCCCGAAACCTTATAGCCCGAGCCGCCGAATTTGCCGCCGGCATGCAGCACGGTCAGCACGACGGTGACGGCCGGGATACCGAGCTTCGGCTGGATACCGACCGGGATACCGCGGCCGTTGTCGGTGACGCGGATGATGTCGCCCTTGAGGATCTCGACGTCGATGTCCGTGCAGAAGCCGGCGAGCGCCTCGTCGATCGAGTTGTCCACGATCTCATAGACGAGATGATGGAGCCCTTTCGGTCCGGTGGAGCCGATATACATGCCCGGGCGTTTGCGCACCGCCTCAAGCCCTTCGAGGACCTGAATTTGGTTTTCGTCGTAAATTTCTTCGGATTTATCAATGCCAAAAGGGGTGTTTTCCACGATTTACCTCCTGAAAATCGCGGGCAGGGCGTCTTTTTTGGCGCCGTCCCGCGCAGATTGATCGGAATGAATCCGCCGCGGCTCTGCGGCAGGATGAGGTCCGCCCGATGGCGGTCTCAGGGGAATTTCGGAAGGCGCGGCGTTTCTCTCTTTGGAAGTTCGCCGCCCCGAACCGCGTTCATGGGAAGCTCGGCCGCCTCCGTCTTTTCGGCGGGGAGCAAGCGTCCGTTCGCCCGAAGCGAACTTTAAAAGGACGGTCTCTCTTCTTGGGGAAGTCTGCCGCCGTTTTAAAGGCCGCCGGCGCGCTTCTTGATCGTCGCGGGGTTCGCCGAAAGGAGCCAAACCCGTTCGCCGGCCCCGTCGTCGGTGATGCAGAAGCTCTTCGGCAGATCCTCCGCCACCGTGACGACCTTTTGCTCCTTCTGGGCCCGCGCGAGGAACTCCCGCGTGCTTTTGGCGACGGTCGTGTTGTCGAGATCGAGGACCGCGATCACGCTTTTTTCCGGCACCACGGTATCGCTGCCGAGAAACAGATACATGCGCGTCCCTCCCTTCGCGAGGTTCCGGCGTATCCCGCCGGAACATGTTCGGTATCGGCAGAGTGCTTTTCGATGTCTGCGGGCGGTTTCTCGAAGCCTGCCCCGGCGGTCGGTTTGCTCAGCCTTCCTCCTTCAAAATGCCGTTTCGCATCGAGAAGGTTCTGCCGTCCGAGAGCCCGGCAAACAGGCCCGGATCGCAGCAGGTCAGAAAAATCTGGCTTCCGCCGATGCTGTTGAGGATATATTCCCGGCGCGAGGAATCGAGCTCGCTCATCACGTCGTCCAGAAGAATCAGCGGCGGCTCGCCCATTTTTTCTCCGAGGAGCTTTGCCTCCGCGAGCTTGAGCGCGAGGATGCAGCTTCTCTGTTGTCCCTGCGAGCCGAAAGCCGGCGCCGGTTTCCCGTCGAGCGAGACCAGAAGATCGTCCCGGTGAGGCCCGCAGGAGGTCGTTCCGTGCTCAAGATCGGCGGCTCGGACGGCGCGGAGCTTCTCTCTCAGGAGGCCGGCCCACGTCTCCGTGCTCATTTCAGGATCGGCCGCGGCGCCCTCCGGCAGAGCTGTGCTCATGTAGGCGGCGGAGAAAGCCTCCCGCCCGCCGGAGATGCCCTTGTAGATCTCGCGGGCTTTCTCCTCAAGGCTCCTGCCGTAGCGGACGCGCGCCCGCGTGAGGATGCCGCCGAGCCGCGCGAGCTGCTCGTCGTAGACATCCAAAAGATCCAAAAGCTGGGCGTGGGATTTGGTATCCTTTAAAAGGCTGTTGCGCTGTTCGGCCACTTTTTTATAATCCGAAAGCACCGAGAGGTACTTCGGCGAGATCTGGCAAAGGGAGGTATCGATCAGCCGCCGGCGCTCCTTGGGCCCGTCGCGGAAGAAATTCATCTGTTCGGGCGAAAAGACCACTCCGCCGCAGGTTCCGGCGTAGTCGGAGGGGCTGCGGATCTCGATGCCGTTTTTCTTCATGCTTCTGGAAGGGGAGAAGGCGATCTCCGCGGTCTGATCCCGGCCCTCGCTGAAAAACGAGGCCCTAAGCGCCGCATACTCCGTACCGAACCGCACAAGCTCCGCATCCTTCGGCCGGCGAAAGCTCTTGGCCCCGGTGAAGAGCCAGAGCGCCTCGACGAGATTCGTTTTGCCTTGGGCGTTGTCGCCCCAGATCACGTTGACTCCCTCGCCCGGCGAAAAGGAGAGAGATTCGATATTCCGGAAATTTTCGAGCGAAAGCATTCTGAAAATCATGCCGGACCGGTCTCCGCGGCGACCCGGTACTGTCTGCCTCCATAGGAGACGACGTCGCCCGGGCGCAGCTTCTTGCCGCGCATCGTGCAGACTTCGCCGTTGACGAGCACCTTGCCGCCCTGCACAAGCTCCTTGGCCTCTCCGCCGGAGAGGACCGCGCCCGAAAACTTTAAAAAGGAATCGAGCTTGATATATTCGTCCCGGATGGCGATCTCCTTCGGGGCGGCTTCCGTCTTTGCGGTTTCGGCCTTATCCGGGCGTTTTTCCGTCTCCATTTTTGCGGACCTCTTCACGGGTTCCGCGCCTTTTGACTCGCCGGAGGGTCTCTTCGGTCCCGCGTTCCCGCCGGCTTCCGCGTCTTTTGCGGAGGCCGGAGCCGTGGAGAAATTTGGGGTTCTCTTTATGACAAATTTTCTTTTTTCCATCTCATGCGCCGCGTTCTTTCCGGGCGGCAAACTCCGGGCGTCTTTTTAAAAGCTTCTTCGTGCCATGTGGCCGGGACGTCTCTCCGGAATGCCAGCGATTTTTCTTATCCCCGTTTCAGACGGCGTTTCCCGGACGGGATGTTGCGCATCTTACATCTCGCTCTTCATTCTAACCGGAAGGACGAGGAACAGGAAGCTGTCGCCCTCCATCGGAAGAATTTTTACCGGAGAGAGCGGGCTGTTGATCACGAGGCGGACCTTATCGCAGCCGGTCGCGCGCAGGGCCTCGAGCAGATAGCGGTTATTGAAGCCCATCTCAACCTCCTCGCCCTGCATCTCGCAGGAGACGGTGTCGTTGACTCTGCCAAGCGCCGTCGCGCAGGAGAGGCGGATCTCATCTTTAAGGACGGAGAGTCGGATCGGGCTCTTGAGGCGCTCGCTGATCAGCAGCGAGGTGCGCTCGATGCTCTCGAGCAGTTCCCGGACGCCGACCGTCACAACCGTGGCGGAGGTCTGAGGGATCGAGGATCGGAAATCGATGAAATCGCCCTCCAACAGGCGCGAGATCACGCTGTATCCGCCGATGAGGAAGACGATATGTTTGCCGGAAAGCTCAAGAGTAACGTCGCCTTCGCCGCCGAGAAGCTTCGAGACCTCGCCGAGCGTCTTGCCCGGCACAATGAAGGAGAGCTCATCCGGATAATCGGTCGGTTCCTTACGGATGGCAAGGCGGAAACCGTCCACCGAGACGAGCGTGGCCTCGCCGTTTTCAAAAATGAATTTAGAGCCGGTATGAACCGGCTTAAAATCGTTGACGGCGACCGCGAAGATTGTCTGATCGATCATACTCTTTAACGTATCCTGCTTGAAGGTGATCGAGGCGCTGCCGTCGACCTCGGGAAGCTCCGGAAATTCTCCGGCGTCGATGCCGATGATCCGATATTCCGCCGCGCCGCCGCGAACTTCGGTTTGGAACCGCTCGTCGCAGGTGATCTCGATCGTTTCGGAAGAGAGACGGCGCACGATGTCGAAGAAGAGCCGCGCGTTGAGGACGATGGCCCCCTCCTCCGCGACCTTCGCCTCCATGGAGGTCCGAATCCCCATTTCCATATTATAGCAGACGAGAGAGATGGCTCCCTCCTCCGCCCGGACGAGGACGCCCTCCATTGCGGGATGGGTGGATTTTGTGGCGACGGCGCGCGTGACGTTGTTGAGCGCCTCGGAGAGATCGTTCCGGTTGCAGATGATCTTCATGAATGAGTTCCTCCTGTCAGAGTAAAAGAGTAAAAAAGAATCATTTAGTAGTAGTAGTAGGGGCTGAAGAAAAGTGGAAAGTCTCGAAAAACCCGAAGGACAGGCCCTTGAAAGAGCCTTCGTTTTCCAGACGGCATGTGGGGTTATTCTGGAAAAGTGGAAAAGAAAAAAATCGAAACGCCGCGGTGGAAAAGAAAAAGTTAAACTGTGAACGGGCGGTTGGATTAACAGGTTTTAAACGCTTCTCCACGTGGAAATTGTGGAAAGCAATCTGAGACTGTGCGCAGCCTCAGGCTGCCTCAGTTGTCGCGGATATTTTTGGTGATGTCCTCGACGGTCTCGCGGTAGCGGGAGTCGTGGGACATATTCTGCTCGACTTGGCTGATCGCGTAGACGATCGTCGAATGGTCGCGCCCGCCGAATTCTTCGCCGATCGCCGCCATCGACATCTGGGTGATCTCCCTCACGATATAAATGGCGATTTGGCGCGCCTTGCTGATATTGGCGGCGCGCTTGTTGCTCTTGATGTCCTGCGGCGAGACACTGTAAGTCCGGGCGACCTCGGAGATGATGCGGTCGATCGTGACCGGCACCGGGCGGTTGTCGTTGAGGATGTCGCGGATCGCGTTCTGCGCGGTCAGGATGGTCGGCGGTGCGTCGGAGATCAGGCCGTTCGCCTGAAGGTTCCGCACGGCGCCCTCGAGCTGACGGATATTGCTCTTGAGCCTGCCGGCGATGTACTCCTCCACGTCGCTCGGGATGTCGATTCCGAGGCGCTCGGCTTTGCGCTGGATGATGGCGATGCGCGTCTCGAAATCCGGCGCGTGGATATCCGCGATGAGCCCCATCTCGAACCGGGTGCGCAGGCGGTCCTCGAGCGTTTTAATCTCCTTAGGCGGGCGGTCGCTCGCGAGAACGATCTGTTTGCCGGATTCGTATAAGGTATTGAAAGTATGGAAAAACTCCTCTTGCGTGGAGTCCTTGCCGGCAATGAACTGAATGTCGTCCACCAATAGGTAATCCGCCTTGCGGTACTTGTTGTGGAACTCGGCGGTGTTCTGGCGGCGCAGGGCCTCGATCAGCTCGTTCGTGAACTCCTCGCCTTTGACATAGATGACCACGGCGTCGAGACGGCGCTTTTGCACCTCGTTTCGGATGGCAAAGAGCAGATGCGTCTTGCCGAGGCCGCTGTCCCCGTAGATAAAAAGCGGATTGTAGTTGCTGGCCTCGTGCGTCGCGACCGCCATCGCCGCCGCGTGGGCGAATTTATTGGAGGAGCCGACGATGAACGTATCGAACGTGTAATCGTAATCGCCGGCATCCGCGGCGGCTTTCGGCGCGGCGGGCTTCGGCGCCTCGGTCGGGTTGACGCATTCGATCCGCACCGAAACCGGGAAACCGAGCGCCTGCTCAAAACCGCGCTTGAGCAGATCGCTGTATTTCTCGCTGACGAGGTTCTGCTTGAATTCGGAATTGACGCCGAGCCGCGCGACGTCGTTTTCAAGCCCAAGGGGAACAATGTCCCGGATCCAGAGATTGTGAGCCACCTCGGTCATCTGGGTACGGCAATAATCGCTGACTAAACCGAAAATCTCCTCAAAAGAATCCATAACTTCCTCCGGAAAAAACAGAATGAGAATGCCCGGGCCGGTCACCGGGATCAGCCCGGGCAATTCAGGAAATTCTAAATGAATTATACCACAAAATGTGCCTGTTGAAAAGGTTTTCCACATGGAAATACGAATATATTTATAATGATATTATTATTAGAAGAGCTCCGCATGGAACCGGCCGGCTAAAAACGGGAAAAAACGGATTTCCCGCAGGGAAAAAACCGGGGCCGGAGCGAAACGGGCAAAGCCGGGGAAAGGAGGACGCCGGGGCGGAGGTTTTTCCTCGGGCGACGGCGGGCCGGACGGGCGATTCATACAGGAAACAAACCGATGGAAAAAGAGAAGTTATTGACAATTTCCCTTTACAATGTTATATTGTTAATTTGCAAGACCCAGGGAAAGGAGGGAATAGAGTTGAAAAGAACGTACCAGCCCAAAAAGCTCCAGCGCCAGAAGGTGCACGGCTTTATGAAAAGAATGTCCACCAGAAACGGACGCAAGGTTCTCGCCGCCAGAAGAGCGAAAGGAAGAAAGCAGCTGAGCTATTGACGACCGCCGCTGTGTGGCCGTTTTTTTACGGCCGTATCGGTTTACGAAACCGTATCGGTTTACGGAACCGTCTTCCGTTTCGCAAAAAGGAAAATGAAGCGATGAAAATTCCCTCCATGACCCGCAATACGGACTACCTGCGGGCGTATCGCCGCGCGAAATCCGCCGGCCACCCCTATGTGATCTGTTATGCGCTGCCGAATCGCCTCTCCTACTCGAGGCTCGGTCTTACGACCAGCAAAAAGATCGGCAACGCCGTGGCCCGCAACCGCGCGCGCAGAGTCCTCCGGGCGGCATTTACCGAGGTCGCTCCCATGCTCAAGCCGGGCTGGGACATCGTCCTCGTCGCCCGAACGCAAACAGCCTCCGTCAAGTCGACCGCTCTGCCCCCCATCCTGACCGCTCAGCTGGAAAAACTGGGCGCCCTGCAGAGCAAAGAGCACTTATGAAAAAGCTGTTTCTGTTTCCGATCCGCTTTTATCAGAAGTATATTTCCGCATACACGCCGGCCTGCTGCCGGTATTATCCCACCTGTTCCGCATATGCCGTCACCGCGATCGAGCGCTTTGGTGCATTGAGGGGCGGGTTACTCGCATTGATGCGGATCCTTCGCTGCCACCCCTATCATGCCGGCGGATTTGATCCCGTCCCGGAGGAGTGGGACCTTCATTATTACAAGAAACAGAAACGAAGCCGTACACGGGAGGACAATGAAACATGCAATTCTTGATGAAAATCTTCGGCTGGCCCTTCGGCTGGGTCATGCTGCTGTGCTACATGGTGAGCGGCAACTATGCGCTCGCGCTCTTCCTCTTCACGCTTGTCACGAGGATCGCGCTGTTCCCGCTCTCGCTCAAACAGCACAAAGAACAGGCCAAAATGGCCGTCTTCAAGCCGAAGCTGGATAATATCCAGCAAAAATACGGAAACAACAAGCAAAAATACAACGAAGAGGTACAGAAGCTTTATCAGGAGGAGGGGTACAGCCCGCTCTCCGGATGTCTGCCGGCGATCATTCAGTTCCCGGTCCTCTTCGGCGTCATTGATGTCGTCTACAAGCCCCTTTATCATATTCTTCGCCTGAGCACCGATCTTATCTCGCAGTTGGAATCGACTGCCGAGGCCGCGGGCTACAGCTTCAGCCAGAGCTACGCCTCCCAGATCCAACTGATGAATATCGTCAAGACGAATCCCTCTCTCTTCTCGGGATTCGACGCCGACGTCATCGCCAAAATCAGCAGCTTCAACATGACCGCGTTCGGGCTTGACCTCTCCGCGATCCCGCAGTTAAAGCTCATGCTGGACGGCAGCTTCAACTGGCTGCTGATGATTCCGCTGTTCTGCGGACTGACTAGCCTTGCGACTTCGGTCTATACCTTCAAGCGCGGCATGGGCGGCCAGATGGGCGGAGCGGCCGCGGCGGGCACCTCCTTCGGGATGATGCTCTTCATGATCGGATTTTCCGTCTACATCGCGTTTGTCGTTCCGGCAGGCGTCGGCCTTTACTGGGTCTTTTCCAACCTGCTGATGTTCCTCCAGACGGCCTATCTCTACTGGAAACATGACCCCAAGAAGCTCGCGGAGAAGATCGCCGCCGAGCAAGAGGCCGCGAAGGAAAAGAGACGTCAGGAGCGGATCGAGGCGCGCCGGAAATACGGCGACGATAATGCCGCCGCTTCGGGCGAAAAAGCTATGAACCAAAAAGAAACAAACCGCCGGAAACTCGCGGAAGCCAGAAAACGCGACGCGGAGAAATACGGCGAGGAGTATGTTGAGGTCACGGACGAGGACCTCAAATAAGAAAGAAGGACACTCCTTGGAAAAAGAAATCATTGCCACCGGCAACACATATGAGGAAGCCCTCGAAAAGGCTTGCCAGCAGCTGGGAGTGGAGCGTTCCGACGTTGAGTATGAAGTACTTGAGCGCCCGAAAACCTCATTCTTTGGCTTGAAAAAAATTCCGGCCAAGATCAAAGTGGTCCTGACGGACGAATATCTGTTCAAATTCTCCCCGAAAGAGGAGAAACGGAGGCCGGATCAGAAGCCTCAGCAAAAACAGGAGAGACCGCAGACGGCCCCTTCGCAGAAAAAGGAATCCCGCTCTGAACAGAAACCGGCTCAGCAGGCCGCCGCGGATCAGAAACCGCAGCAGAAACAGGAACGGCCGCAGCCCGCTCCGGCTCAGACCGGAACGCCGGAGAAAAAGAGACCGGAAAGACCGCAGGCCGCCGAACAGCAGGCCCAGCCCAGAAACAACCAACCCAGAAAATCCGCTCCGAAACCGGAGGCCGAACAGACGGCGGCGGGAACCGATCCGGACACGGCGCCGAAGAGAGAGGAACCGAAGGAGTTAAGCCCCGAAGTATTGGAGCAGAAAGGCTCCGCCGCCTCCGCCTATCTGAAGGAGATTCTCGGCGCGTTCGGCTACCCCGATACGGAGATCACCTATGCCCAGAAAGACGGCACGATCGTGCTTCAGCTTCTCGGTGAGAGCCTTGGTTCCGTCGTGGGCAGAAGAGGCGACAACCTCGACGCCATGCAGTACCTTGCGAGCCTCGTCGCCAACCGCAGCGAAGGCGCCTATGTCCGTGTCGTGCTCGATGTGGACGACTACCGCAGCAAGCGCGAAGCGAGCCTTCAGGCCTATGCCAGAAAGACGGCGAATCAGGCCATCCGCGCCGGCAGATCCATCACGCTCGAGGCGATGAATCCCTACGAGCGCCGGATCGTCCATTCCGCGGTGCAGACCGTGGAAGGCGCCACCAGCAAATCCATCGGCAGCGAGCCGAATCGCCGTGTTGTCATCAGCCCGGTTGAAGGGGCAAGACCCCAGCCCGACCGCGGCGGAGATCGCAGCGGAGATCGCGGCGGCGACCACAGAGGCGGCGGCAGAGGCGGAGACCGCAGCGGGGACCACGGCGGCGACCGCAGAGGCGGCGGCAGAGGCGGACGCAGAGACGGCGGCAGAGATCGCCGCGAGAGCCAAAAGGTCATCGTACCGCCGAGCGACGAGCCGAAGAAAGACGATACCAGCGCCATCTCGCTTTACGGTAGGATCGACCTCGGCTGATTCTGCAAATGACGAGCCAAAGAAAGACGACAGGTACCGTCTCCCTCTATGGCCGAATCGATTTCGACTGATTCTGCAACCTGAGGCGGGCGCTGAAGCAAAGGCGTCCGCCTTTCTTTTTCGATTTTTTACAGGAGGGATCCGCTTGAGCACCATTGCAGCAGTCAGCACGCCGCTCGCCGCATCCGGCCTCGGCGTGGTACGCATCTCCGGGGAGGAGGCCTTCCGGATTGGGGACGCCATGTTCCGCCCGGTGGAAGAAGGCCGCCGCCTCGCCGCCATGCGGGGCTATACCTGCGCCTTCGGACGGGTTTTCGACGCGGAAGGCGACATCGACGAGGCCGTTGCGACCGTTCTTCGCGCGCCGAGGAGCTATACCGGCGAAGATACGGCCGAGTTTTCCTGCCATGGAAGCCCGGCGGTGCTCAAACGGGTGCTTCGGGCGGCGCTTGCAAACGGCGCGGCGCTCGCCGGGCCCGGAGAATTCACCAAGCGGGCCTTTCTGAACGGAAAACTCTCGCTCGATGAGGCGGAGGCCGTCGCCGATATGATTGCCGCCCGCTCCGCCGAGGCCGGAAAAGCCGCCCTCGCAATGATGGACGGCAGCCTCTACCGGGAGATCTCCGGCATAAAGGACGAACTTTTGGCGCTGGAGGCACATTTTGCCGCGTGGAGCGACTACCCCGAGGAGGATGTGCCTGAGCTTTCGGCCGAACATATCTCCGCCGTGCTCGCCCATTCCGACGCCGTGCTCAAAAAGTTGATCGTCGGCTACGACACCGGAAGAATGGTCCGGGAGGGCGCCGCGGTCGTCATCGCCGGAAAGCCCAACGTCGGCAAATCCACGATCATGAACCTGCTCTCCGGCCACAGCCGCAGCATCGTCACCGAGGTTGCCGGCACGACGCGCGACGTGGTCGAGGAATCGGTGCTGATCGGCTGCATCCCGGTGCGACTGCTCGATACGGCCGGCCTGCGGGAGACCACGGACCCGGTGGAGCGCATCGGTGTCGACCTCGCCAATGCGGAGATCGCGCGCTGCGACCTCTTGATCGCCGTCTTTGACTCGAGCCGGGCGCTCGACGCGGACGACCTGCGCCTGTTGGACGAACTCGGCACAAGGCCCTCCCTTGCCGTCGTCAACAAGTCCGATCTTGAGCAGAAAGCGGATACGGTCCTGATCGCGGCGAAGGCGGCGCGCTGCGTGACGATTTCGGCGGAGTCCGGGGCGGGGATGGCGGATTTCCGCGCCGCGCTCGAAAGCATCCTCGGCGCCTGCGATTTCGATCCCTCCGCACCGGCGGCGGCGAACGAGCGGCAGCTTGACTGCGTCCGGCGCGCGGCGTTTGCGGTCGCCGACGCCAAGGCCGCGCTCAACACCGGAATGACGCTCGACGCGGTCGGCATCTGCGTGGAATCGGCGCTCGACTGTCTGTTTGAGCTGACCGGCGAAAAGGCCTCCGACATCGTGATCGACGAGGTATTTGCCCAGTTTTGTGTCGGTAAGTAATAAATGACACAAAACGGTTTTGCTGTCGGTAAGTAATAAACAACACGGAACCGGTTTTGCATGGGTAGCGGTGAGGCATGGGAAGAACACCGCTGTCGATAAGCAACGGATGACACGATAAAACGGTTTGGTACCCACAAAAACAAATCGGATAAAACACCGCCGGCAGGCCGCCGACAATCAACGGCTCCGCTGCCGAAAAGCAAAAAACAGAACGGTTTTAATTTTGATTTTTTCATCGGATTCGAGGCTAAAAAACATGGAAACATACTGTGCGGGAACCTACGACGTCGCGGTGGTCGGCGCCGGACATGCGGGCGTTGAGGCCGCGCTTGCCGCCGCAAGGCTCGGTGCGAGGACGGTGATCTTCACGCTGATGCTCGACCAGATCGCCAACATGCCCTGCAACCCCTCGATCGGAGGCACGGCGAAGGGACATCTGGTGCGGGAGATCGACGCGCTCGGCGGCGAGATGGGTAAGGCGGCCGACAAGACGCTGATTCAGGGCCGCATGCTCAATCTCGGCAAAGGGCCGGCCGTCCACAGCCTCCGCGCGCAAGAGGACCGGGCGATTTACCATCTGCTGATGAAGCACACGCTCGAACAGCAGAAAAATCTCGACATCAAACAGGCGGAGATCGTCGAAGTCCGCGGCGACGGAAAAGGCGGCGTCGCGGGCGTGATGACGCATCTTGGGGCCTTCTATCAGGTGCCGAACGTCATCCTCTGCACCGGCACATACTTAAAAGGAATTATCTACGTCGGCGACCGAAAATGGGAGAGCGGACCGGACAACTGCCGCCCGGCCGACAGCCTCTCCGCAAGCCTGCGGGCGCTCGGCGTGCCGCTGCGCCGTTTCAAGACCGGAACTCCGGCGCGCGTGCTCAAATCGAGCATCGATTTTTCCGAGCTCGAGGTACAGCCCGGCGACGAGGAGGTTGTGCCGTTTTCCTTCGAGACGACCGAGACGCTCGTCAACAAAGAGGTCTGTCACATCGCCTATACCAACGAAAAGACGCACCAGATCATCCGGGACAATATCGGCCGTTCGCCGCTCTACTCCGGAAAGATCGAAGGCATCGGCCCGCGCTACTGCCCGAGCATCGAGGACAAGATCATGCATTTCCCGGATAAGGAACGCCATCAGGTTTTTGTCGAGCCGATGGGCCTCCACACCGAGGAGATGTACCTTCAGGGCATGAGCTCGTCGCTGCCGGAGGACGTGCAGCTCGCCATCTACCATTCGGTCAAGGGCTTTGAGCACGTCATGGTCATGCGCAACGCCTATGCCATCGAATATGACTGCTGCGATTCGCTCGATCTCAAGCCCTCGCTGGAATTTATCGCGGTGCGCGGGCTCTATGGGGCGGGACAGTTTAACGGTACCTCCGGCTACGAGGAGGCCGCCGCGCAGGGCCTCGTCGCAGGCATCAACGCCGCCCGCGCCGTTAAAGGGCTCGAGCCGGTGATCTTTTCTCGCTCAAATTCCTACATCGGCACGCTGATCGACGACCTCGTCACCAAGGGCGTGATGGACCCCTACCGCATGATGACCTCCCGTTCCGAATACCGGCTGCTGCTCCGGCAGGACAACGCCGATATGCGCCTGACGCCGCTCGGCCACGAGATCGGCCTCATCAGCGACGAGCGTTACGCGCGTTTTTTGGAGAAGAAGCGCCTGCGCGACGAGGAATTGGAGCGCCTCGCTTCCCATTCGATTCCGCCGACGCCGGAACTCAACGCGATGCTCGAGGCGAGGGGTACCTCGCCGGTCACGACAGGAACGAGGCTCTGCGAGCTCCTTCGCCGGCCGCAGGTCTCCTACGCCGATCTCGCGCCGTTCGATCCGGGCTGCCCGGATCTGCCGAAAGCCGTGGTCGAGCAGGTCGAAATCGAAATCAAGTACGAAGGCTATATCAAAAAGGAGCTTTTGCAGATCGAGCAGATGAAACGGCTCGAGGAACGAAAACTCCCGGAGAATATGAATTACAAGGAGATCAAGGGGCTGCGTCTTGAGGCCCAAGAGAAGCTCAACCGCGTGCGTCCGCAGAGTATCGGTCAGGCGTCGCGCATTTCGGGCGTCAACCCGGCGGACATCTCCGTCCTGCTGATCTGGCTCCAGAGAGGCTCTTGAGCAGGGCCGCGCGGGAAGGAAAAAGCCGATTTCTCCGGTATGGCTTTTGAGCACGCCTTGGGGAAAAACAGGCACCCGGAAGAGGCTCAAACCTACACGCCGGCTGAGGAAACCGCCCGATTTTATTTATGAAATAAACAGGAAAAGGCCCCGCGTCGGAACAGGAAGTGCGCGGAGCCGGACCGGACCCGGAGGGAACGATGATTACCGAGATTTTACGGCCGCTGCTGCCGGAATACGGCCTTTCGCCCGATGAGAAAACGCTTGCCGGGCTGGAGACCTACGCCGCCGTGCTCAGAGAATGGAACGAAAAAATGAACCTCACCGCCATCACCGACGACGAGGGCATCGCCGTCAAGCATTTTCTCGATTCGCTGCTGCTGCTCCGGTATCTGGAGCTGCCGCGGGGCGCCGAGGTTGCGGATGTCGGCACCGGCGCAGGCTTTCCGGGCGTCGTTCTGAAGATCGCGCGGCCGGATCTGCGCCTGACGCTGATCGACGGGCTCGGCAAGCGCATCACGTTTCTGGAGGCGCTGCTCGGCGAGCTGGGGTTTTCGGCGGAATGCCTGCATCTGCGCGCGGAGGAGGCCGGCCGGAAACCGGAACTCCGGGAGAGGTTCGATTTGGTCACCGCGCGGGCGGTTGCGGGCATGAACGTGCTCGCGGAGTACTGCCTGCCGCTCGTAAAGCGCGGAGGCGTCTTCGCGGCGATGAAGGGACCGGAGCCGGAGGAGGAAGTGGCCGCCGCAAAAAAGGCGCTTCGGGTGCTCGGTGGTGCGGAACCGGAACAGACAAGCTATCGCCTCCCGAATGGGGACGGCCGCACGCTGATCGCCGTCCGAAAAATCGCGCCCACGCCGGGAACCTATCCGCGCTGTTCGGCCAAAATCGCGAAGCAGCCGCTCTGAGAGAACCCTTCCGCGGCAAGCTTGTCGGCATCTGCGCGAGAACCGGATCTTGCTGAAAAGATTCTTGCGGAATCCGGGGAAAGCATGGCGGACGTTCGCCCCACCGAAGCAAAAGCGGCCGCGCCAAGAAACCCTTCGCGGCGAACCTATCAGCATATGCACGCGGGGCACGATCTGCAACAAAAAGAGTTCGCAAAACAGAACCGTTTTCTTTGAAAAAACGCCTTTTTCTTTCTTCGCAGACAGAGTTTTTGCCGGAGAAAGACGAAACGGCGTATTTTTTGCGGTCGATTTATCTGGAAATTTCTGGAATGCCATGTTATGCTTTTTGATGTAAGGGGGGCGATGCCTTGGGTATGTTGGATTTTCGGAAAAATCAAAACAGGGTTGTTTTCGTGCCTGTCGATCAAGTGCATCCGAATCCCGCCCAGCCGCGGAAAAGTTTTGATCCCGCCGAGATCGCCTCCCTTGCGGAAAGTATCCGGGAAAACGGGCTGATCCAGCCGATCGCGGTGCGAAGGACCGGATTCGGCTACGAGCTGATCGTCGGGGAGCGCCGGCTGCGGGCTGCCGCCTCAATCGGAGAAAAACAGATTGCCGCGATCGTTTATGATCTGAACGACCGCGAGGCGGCGCTTTGGGCGCTGACGGAAAATCTGCAGCGCTCCGACCTCGATCTTTTTGAGGAAGCGGAGGGTATCTCCGAGTTGATCGGCATCTGGGGCGTCAGGCAGGAGGAGGCCGCCCGGAAACTGGGCCTCGCCCCCTCGACGCTTTCCAACAAGCTCCGCCTGCTTCGCCTGTCGGAAGAAGTGAGGGCTAAAATCCGTTCCGGAGGGTTGACGGAACGGCATGCCAGAGCTCTGCTCCGGATTCCTGACAACGCGAGCCAGATGCAGGCGGCCGACCATATGGTCAGAGCGTCTCTGAGCGTTCAGGAAGCGGAAACATATGTGGATGCGATTCTCCGGCGCCGGCAGGAGAAGCGTCCTCCCGCGCAGACCCGATACTTGATCCGGGATGTGCGCGTCTTTCAGAATACGATTGAGCATGCCGTCGAGGTGATGAGATCCGCGGGCATCGAAGCCATGAGCACGATGACGCGGGAGGACGGCTATCTCTGCTACACCATCCGGGTTCCGGAAAAAAAGGTTATGACAATGCCGAAAAGCGCGGTCGGAACCTGCACCGGCGCCTGACTGTTCCAAGACTGTGACGGCGTGTTTTCCGCATGCACGCCTGCAGTAATATCAGACACATTCCCCTGAAAACACAAAAGGACCGCTTCTCCCGAGCGGTCTTTTTGTGTGGGATCATGTCCATCCGCAGGCGTGCTCATCCTTCGAGGATTTTTACATAATAGGTGCGGTCGCGGGGGCCGTCGAAGTCGCAGAAATATACGTCCTGCCAGATGCCGAGCAGGAGCTTGCCGTTTGTAACGATCAGGGTCTGAGACGGGCCGAACAACGTGGTTTTCATATGCGCGTGGGAGTTGCCCTCGGCGTGGCGATAGTTCGGGTCCCTCGATGGAATGGCTTTTTCAAAGCCGTAGAGCATGTCGCGTACCACATCCGGATCGGCGTTCTCGTTGACGGTGATGCCGGCGGTGGTGTGCGGCGACCAGATGACGGCAATGCCCTCCTGCGCGCCGCTCTCCCGGAGATCGGCGAGGATGGACGCCGTGATTTTTGTCATGGACTGCGCTCCGGAAGTGCGGAGTTTATGGGAAAAGAGATTCATAAAAAGGTCCTTTCTGCGCATTTCTCGCAAAGACGGCGCAAGTCTGCGGACGACAATCGACGACGGCAGATTGCGAAACATAAGGTTTTCTGATATACTCCTAATTAATGATTATTATACCATAATTTATGGCTGCAAGACAAAATTTCGGGAGGTGCGGCGTATGACACGCGGCGGAGAGACAGGAACTTTGACGGCAGAGAACAACTTTCATCTGCCGGAACGGATTGAGACGGAACGACTGGTTCTGCGCAGATGGGAAACCGGGGACCTTGAAGATTTTTACCGCTACGCAAAGGACCCGGAGGTCGGCCCCAAAGCCGGATGGAAGCCTCACGCGAGCATGGAGGAGTCGGCGGCGAAGCTGGCGGAATTCATCGCGGGGGAAGAAGTGCTCGCCATCGTGCTCAAGGAGAGCGGGAAGGCGGTCGGTTCCATCGGCCTGCATCCGGACAAAAAACGCGCCGGAGAGGACATCCGCGAAATCGGATATGTGTTGGCGCGGGAGTGCTGGGGCAGGGGCCTGATGCCGGAAGCCGTACATGCCGTGATGGACTGGGCGTTCCGGGAGGGCGGCCTCACCATGCTGACCGTATATCACTTCCCGGAGAACCTTGCCTCCGGCCGCGTAATTGAAAAATGCGGTTTTCACTATGAAGGGACGCTTCGCCGCGCATGGAAAATCTGGGATGGAAGCGTCCGCGATGAACGCTGCTTCTCCCTGACGAAAGAGGAATATCTGGAAAATTCGTGAAACGGGCCTTCCGAGGGTATCCGCTTCGGGAAGATACAAGAACCCGGCCGCGTGAAGAGACACGCGGTTTTTTTATGCCCAAACGTTCCGCCGGGAGAGAAAACCTGCTCAGGATAGGGAGAAAACGAGCACAGTGCCATCAAAAAAGAACAAAAAAGTAAAAAACTTGAAAAAAACAAAAACGAGAACAAAAACAAAGCAGGGATGGTTGACATTCCTGATATTTAGTAATATACTATTTCAGTAATTTACTGAATATTTGGAGGCAATCAAGATGGAAATTCCGATCAACTTAAAGCATAAACCGGTGTTTCTCTGCCCGGATTACGACGAGGTGGACGGACGGGAGGCGGGAAATTCGGAGACAAAGGGTCTCTCGCTCGGACTCGCGCAGTGGAACGACCGCGGCAATCTCGATATTTCGGCCAAGGTCTGGCGCAAGAGCGGGGAACGCTGGTCACGCCAGTCGGAGGAACTGCCGATCCATCGCGTGTTCGACCTCGCTCTGCTGATCACGGAGGCAAAGGCCTTTCTCGCCGACTCTTACCGGTTTCCGAAACTTTATGACGAGAAAAATCCGCTGGTCGCGCGCATCGGCCTGCAGGGGAGCGCCATGACGGTGGAAGTCTGCGATCAAAGCCCGATGCTGGATACGGATATCCGATTGTTTGCGAATGCGCTTTCCCGGGATGACGAACTGATTTCTGAGCGCATGAGCCGGCTGGCCGACCTGCTGAACGACGCCGGATACGGGAGAAACGCCGGAAAATAAGGCAAAGAACTCCGTGCTCAAAAGAATAGCAGACTTTTTTCTTCCGGAGGCGTGGGAAGAAAGGATGGACGACCGCCTCTGTCTTTTCGGCGGAGACGCTTCCGCCTTCACTCCGGAAACAGGGGATGGGGTCCCTTTCTCTTAAATAAGCGCGAGAGAAATCCATACGGCGGAGAAAACCCCATGCCCCATAGATTACCTGCCCTGATATGCAGCCCGAAAGCGGAGAACTTTGCCTGCGGCACGAGCGGGAACTCGTTCAAAGATTTAAAGGAAGCGGCAGAGGAGATACGGCGTCGGTCAACAAATATATTTTGCCCGCAGGCACTTTTGCCTGCGGGCATTTTTATGGCCCGTTCTGTTTTCGGAGCGCCCCGCCCGATGTCCGATCTACGGCGCATATATAGCCGCATACGTGCGCATATGGCTTTGACAATGATAGCAATAACAAATTTTAACTTTTCAAGTTAAAATTTAGGCTAACGCGCTCCGGGAATGAAAGAAATATGCGGCTCTCGCCGAATATAGCCCGACGGAAAAACGGAGAGAACGTTTCCTTTCCTTGTTCCGCATAAGGCCTATACAAAAATGGGAAGAAAGAGCTTTTATATGGCCGCGTTTCTTTCTTTTCCCGTTTGTATCCCTTTTTATGTTCCGGCGATACAGGCCCTTGATGCTCAAAAAAAGGAAAGAGACATGCATGTTCTCGCCGCCGCCGAAGCCACTTACCGGAAAAACAAGAAGACCTTCCTTTGTTCCACGTGGAACATCCATAGGAAATCATGGGACGCGGCGTTTTTATAGGGCCGCTTTCCTCCTCTTTCCATTGGCAACCGGTCTCCTCATGCTCCGACGACAGGCCTCGGTATATTCCGGAAGGAGAAGAACAGGCATATTTTCAGCGCCACCGGAACCATTCTATCGAAAATAACGAAAAAAGAGGGCTTTTCCTTGTTCCGTACGAAACCTGCGCCGGCCTTTTCTACTTTTGCAAAAAGTTCCACGTGAAACATCCGAAAGACCTTTTTGCAAAAACAGAGGGCGAATTTCCCGCTTTTCCTTGAAAAAAAGCGCATATATGATATAATTTGAATATCATACGGAAATTTACGGAGGCAGAAATGGGAAAAACCATCGCTTTCGCCAACCAGAAAGGCGGGGTCGGAAAGACCACCACCGCGGTAAATCTCGCCGCTTCTTTGGCATACCGCTGCCCGGGCCGGGTGCTGCTTGTGGATTCCGATCCGCAGGGCAACGCGACTTCCGGCGTCGGTATCAACAAGCGCGAAATGAAGCATACTATCTACGATATTTTCACGGGCGCCTGCCCGGCGGAACAGAGCATCATCCGCACAAAGTTCCGGAATCTCGATCTGATTCCTTCCAGCATCGACCTCGCCGGCGCCGAGATCGAACTCGTCGAGATGGAAAACCGCGCGATGAAACTGCGCGAGGCGCTCGCATCCGTCAAGGAACGCTACGAGTATGTCTGCATCGACTGCCCGCCGTCCCTCGGGCTGATCACGATCAACGGCCTTGCCGCCTGCGACACGATCCTTGTGCCGATTCAGTGCGAATATTATGCGCTGGAGGGCCTCTCGCAGCTGATGGCGACGGTTCGGCAGGTCAAACGCCTCTACAACGGCACGATTGATCTCGAGGGCGTGCTGCTCACCATGTACGACGGCAGGCTCAACCTGACGGTGCAGGTTGTGGATGAGGTTAAAAAGTTTTTCCCGCAGAAAATCTTCCATACCATCATACCGCGCAATGTCCGAATTTCGGAGTCTCCGAGTTTCGGCGCGCCGGTGCTGTATTACGATCAGGCCTCAAAAGGCGCGCAGTCGTACCTCGCGCTGGCGGACGAAATTCTGGAAAAGAACAGAACGGAGGGATAGATTGGAAAAACGGAAAGGCGGGCTTGGAAAGGGACTGGACGTGCTGTTTGCCGACACCGGGTCGGAGACGGGCGGCGTCAGCATGGTTCGGATCTCAGAGATCGAGCCGGATCGATCTCAGCCCCGAAAAGATTTTAATGAGGATGCGCTTGCCGAACTCGCAAAATCCATCGAAACCCACGGCGTTCTTCAGCCGCTGCTGATCCGTCCGACCGCGAGCGGCATGTACCGGATCGTGGCCGGCGAGCGCAGATGGCGGGCCGCGCGGATGGCAGGGCTCTTCGAGGTGCCCGCAGTGATCCGGGAGCTCAGCGAATCGGAGGCCGCCGAGGCCGCGCTGGTCGAAAACCTTCAGCGCGAGGATCTCAACGCGGTCGAAGAGGCGAAAGGCTTCCGCCAGCTGATCGACAAATACAGCCTGACACAGGAACAAGTCGCCGACGCGGTCGGAAAATCCCGCCCGGCCGTCACCAACGCGCTGCGGCTGCTCTCTCTGCCCGACGAGGTCGTCAAACTCGTTGAGACAGGCGCCCTGAGCGCCGGACATGCGAAGGCGGTCCTCTCCGCCGAGGAGGGGAAACGCGCCGCTCTTGCTAAAAAGATCGCTTCGGAAGGGCTTTCCGTACGGGAGGCGGAAAAACTCGCTTCTAAAAAGGAAAAACCGCCGAAATCCGCTCCGGCAGCCTTCCCCAAAGACAGTTGGTACAAGGAAATGGAGATTGCCTTGACCGAGGAAACCGGCCGTCCGGTTAAAATTACCGAGGGCAAAAAGGGCGGATTCCTTGAAATTCCTTTTTATAACAAAAAAGAGCTTGCGGAGATCTGCGAGCGTCTGGCCAATAAAAAAATATTTCAATGACATAAGGAGAAAAGAGTATGCTCGATATTCGTTTTATCAGGGAGAACCCGGATACGGTAAAAAATGCCTGTAAAAGAAGAAATAAGGATATGGACGCCGACGTCGACGAGATCCTTGCGATCGACGCGGAACGCAGAAAGATCAATACGCAGGTCGATCAGATCAAAGCGGAACAAAACCGCGCCAGCAAACAGATCCCGGTTCTGAAGAAGAACGGGGAAGACGTCTCCGACATCATGGCCGAGATGAAAAAGCTCGCGGACGAATCCCGGGAGCTCGGAAACAGCCTCTCCGAACTCGAAAACTTACAGCGTGAAATCATTCTGCGCATCCCGAATATCCCGCACGAAAGCGTCCCCTATGGCCGCGACGACCGTGACAACGTGGAAGTCCGCCGCTGGGGTGAGCCCAGAGCTTTCGATTTCGAGCCGAAAGCGCATTGGGACATCGGCGCCGCGCTCAACATCCTCGATCCGGAGCGCGCCGCGAAGGTCACCGGCGCCCGTTTCCACTTCTATCGCGGCTTCGGCGCAAAACTCGAGCGCGCAATCGTGAATTATTATCTGGATTTTCATTCCACCAACGGATATACCGAGGTTTTTCCGCCCTATATGGCCAATGCGGCCTCGATGATCGGCACCGGTCAGCTTCCGAAGTTTGCCGAAGAGATGTATAAGATCGAAAACGAGGATCTCTATCTGATCCCGACCGCCGAAGTGCCGGTCACCAACCTGCACCGGGACGAGATCCTCGACCGCAGCCAGCTGCCGATCAAGTATTGCGCGTACTCCGCCTGCTTCCGCGAGGAGGCCGGCAGCGCGGGCAGAGATACCAGAGGCCTGATCCGTCAGCATCAGTTCAACAAGGTCGAGCTCGTCAAATTTGCCGATCCGGATCACTCCTACGAGGAACTCGAAGATCTGACCCACGAGGCGGAGCTTGCCTTACAAGGGCTCGGCTTGCCGTACCGCGTCGTCGTCCTCAGCACCGGAGACGTCACCTTCTCCAGCGCCAAGACTTATGACATCGAAGTTTGGATGCCCTCCTACGGCAGATATGTCGAGATCTCGAGCTGCTCCAACTTCGAAGATTTTCAGGCCCGCAGGGCTTCGATCCGCTGCAAGGGCGGCCCGAACGAGAAACCGGTCTTCGTTCACACGCTCAACGGCTCCGGTCTCGCCATCGGCAGAACCACCGCCGCCATCCTCGAGAATTACCAGAACGCCGACGGCACCGTCACCATTCCGGAGGCGCTCCGCAAATATATCGGCGCCGATCTGATCAAATAAAAACAGCATACCTTTTTCCGGGGCAGGCGAAGAGCCTGCCCTTTTTGTTGCTTTTACAACATTTCTTGAATACCATCGATGTCGCGGCAGTCCTTCTCATACGAAGGGTGGAGAATTTTCGCGGGCGGGATCGGCAAAAGCGCCGGCGGAGAGAAAAAATGTCGCCGGCAGGCCGAAGCGATACCTGTTTCGGACATCCGCTTGCCGAAGATCCGCCGGAGACGGTTTTTTTGGCTTTGAACATGGAACGTTATTAGAACATATGTTCTTAATGGCGAGAAAAAGGAGAGAAAAGCGGGGAAAAGGGCAGAGAAAAAAATTTCATCCTGCAAAATAAAAAACAAAAAGAAGTTCCTTCTTGCAAAAAGAAAGGCAAAATGATAAAATAACTTAAATATACATTCGAAGGTCCGTTTTCCATAATTTCATATAAAAAGGGGAATCTTATGCTGAATGCGAATTACGAAAACAAGTTTGTAAAAGAGGGGCTCACGTTCGACGATGTGCTGTTGATCCCGGCGAAGTCCGACGTGCTGCCCAAAGAGGTCGATGTCACGACGATGCTTGCCCGCGACATCAAGCTGAATGCGCCGATCATGACCGCCGCCATGGATACGGTCACCGAATCCGCGATGGCCATCGCCATTTCGCGGGAGGGCGGCATCGGCATCATCCACAAGAATATGACCATCGAAGCGCAGGTCGACGAGGTCGACAAGGTGAAGCGCTCTGAAAACGGCGTCATTGTCAATCCGTTTTTCCTTTCCCCGGAGCATCTGGCCTCCGACGCCAGCGAGCTGATGGCCAAATACCGCATCAGCGGCGTGCCGATCTGCGATGAGAAGGGCTATCTCGTCGGGATCATCACGAACCGCGACATGCGCTTCCTGAGCGATTTCAACGTCAAGATCAAAGAAGTCATGACGAAGGAACACCTGATCACCGCCCCGGTGGGTACGACGCTCAAAGAGGCGCAGGAGATTCTGCGCATGCATAAGATCGAAAAGCTGCCGCTCGTCAACAAAGAGGGCAAGCTCAAGGGTCTGATTACGATTAAGGATATCGAAAAGGCGGTCCGCTATCCGAATTCTTCAAGAGATAAGGACGGCCGACTGCTCTGCGGCGCCGCGATCGGCGTCACCGGTAACGTGCTCGAACGCGCGCAGGCGCTGGTGGACGCGGATGTCGACGTGCTCGTGCTCGATTCCGCTCATGGCCACAGCGCGGGCATCATCCGCTGTGTCGAGATGGTCAAATCCGCCTTCCCGGAGATCGCTCTGATCGCCGGAAACGTCGCGACCGCCGAGGCCACGGAAGATCTGATCAAGGCCGGCGCCGACGCGATCAAGATCGGTATCGGTCCGGGTTCCATCTGCACCACCCGTGTGGTCGCCGGCATCGGCGTACCGCAGATCACGGCGATTTATGACGCCGCCTGCGCCGCGCAGAAGTACGGCATTCCGGTCATTGCCGACGGCGGCATCAAATATTCCGGAGACATCGTCAAGGCGCTGGCAGCCGGCGGAAACGCGGTCATGCTGGGTTCCATGATGGCCGGATGCGAAGAGGCGCCGGGCGAGATGGAAATCTATCAGGGCCGGAACTTCAAGGTCTACCGCGGCATGGGCAGTCTCGCCTCGATGGCGAAGGGCAGCAAGGACCGCTATTTCCAGGAGGATAACAAAAAGCTGGTTCCGGAGGGCGTCGAGGGCCGCGTGCCGTACAAAGGCACCGTCTCCGAGGCGGTCTTCCAGATGCTCGGCGGTCTCCGCGCGGGCATGGGTTACTGCGGCTGCCGCACGATTACCGAGCTTCAGGAGAGGGCGCAGTTTGTCCGGATCACGAACGCCGGCCTCCGCGAGAGCCATCCGCATGACATCTATATCACCAAAGAAGCGCCGAACTATTCCGTTCATGTCGAATAAGCCCGATTTTCAGGGGAGCAGGTGGTTCGGCCATCTCTGTGCCGGGACGGCGATGTTTTTCTGGAACACCTCCTATCTCTCGTCGAAGGTGCTGCTCGAGGATTTCACGCCGATGGAGCTCGGTTTCTTCCGCTTTTTGCTGGCCTATCCGCTGCTCTGGCTGATCGCGCCGCGGGGCATCCCCTTCCGCGGCTGGAAAAAAGAGCTTCCGCTGATGGGTCTCGGCATCACCGGCGTCACCGCCTACTACTTCTTTCAAAATACCGCGCTGACCCTGACAACCGTGTCGAACGTCGGCGTGCTGATGAGCATCTGCGGCCTGATGATCGCGGTGCTGAACCGGGTCTTTTATAAGGAAAAAACCTTTACGTCGCCGTTTGTGGCCGGCTGCTTGATGGCGGTCGCCGGAGCCGTGATCGTCACGGTGGAGACAAGCGGCGCGATGGACTTCCGCCCGGCGGGAGACCTGATGGCGCTCGGAGGCGCGCTCTCATGGGCCCTTTACAGCGCCCTCAACCGGAAGGTCGGCGAGGAGGGGTATCCGGAGATCGCGCTGATTCGCCGGACCTTTTTCTGGGGCATCGTCTTCATGCTGCCGATCCTCCCGTTCACGGAGTTCCGGATCGGCGCCGAGCGATTCCTCCAGCCGGAAAACCTGTTATGTTTCGCGCATCTTTCGCTGTTCTGCTCGCTGTTTTGCTATATCCTTTGGAATATCGCGGTGCGGAACCTCGGCATCCTGACCTCCGGCCTCTATATCTATACCGGGCCGGCGATGGCGGTGATGATCTCCGTCGTCATTCTGCATGAGCCGATGACGGCCCTATCCGCCGCCGGCATTCTGCTGATCCTCGTGGGGTCGCTGTTTGCCGGAAAGAAAAAGAGCGCGGAGGAGCCGGTTTCCCCATAAATATGGATTTCATAAAAAAATGAGCACCGCTTTTCGACGGTGCTCATTTTGATTATGGAGGAAATTGCAAAGCCCGATGTGCCGGGGGCTTAATATTGGCCGGGCATATATCCGGGCAGTTCGCTGAGATCGGAGAAGCCGAGACCGTGGGCTTTCTCGCGCATGACCTCGTAGAGCTCGGCTCTGGAGGCTTCGAGATAGGGCATCAGGAAGTAGATGCCGATGCCGCAGGTGAAGGCGCAGAGCACATACCAGCCGATGAAGGAGAGCTCCATCACGAAGATCTCCCATTTCTCGCCCTGTGTCATTTGGCGGGAGAGCTCAAACGCGCGGTCCATCGAGATGTTTGGGTTTTCGGAGAGGATATACGGGATCATATAATACTCGTAGGATTTGATGATGCCCGGAATGACAAACAAGAGGGACCAGAGAAAAATCTTCAGCTCCCGGACGAACATGATCTTGACGATATGCAGGTAGCTGCCGTGGCCAAATGCCCAGAAAAGGCGTCCGAATGCGGATTTGAAGCCGCGGTTCTCCATGAAGTAGCGGCGCATCCCGACCTCCATCGGCATAACGACGAAGGCCATATATCCGTAGGAGACGGCCATCACGACGAGGACAACCACGGCGATCATCAGGGTCACCGAGATCGCTACCGCCGGATTATCGAAATATTGCTCGAGCCGGCCGCCGAGGTTCTCCCAGAACGAGTGGAAGGCGCCGACTCCGGTTCCGGAAGAAAGAGTAAAACTGTTGAAGAAGCTGCGGATGGAGGAGGTGTTGGATATTCCGAAAAAAAATCCGCCGCTGCCGCCGGAAAACAGGGCAAACACGAAGGTCACCAGAAAGGGCATCCAGTAATTCCGGCGGAGAATTCGTTTTGCTTCCTCTTTCAGTCTCGATCTTTGCCACATGATAGATCCCTCGCTTTCTGGATGCAATTATATCGCAGCGAAGAGAAACTTTGATAAACAAAATGTGAATTCTGAGGGAATTTTTTGAAAATCCATTTTCCTTATCTTAGAAGAAAACCATTTTATGGGCCTGAACGACATAACCAAAAAAAGCACAAAGAGCGTCAATGCCCTTCGTGCTTTTCCATACGTTTCTGGCGATGCAGCTCAAATTGCCGTTTCTGTTCTGCTTCCTGCGCTTCACGGGAACGGATTTTGCGCGCAAGCTTTCCTTGTTCCTGTAAAAGAGAGCTCCATTAGAAAGATTCCGAAATTTTCATTATCCGTCATTCACAAATCAGGTTTAAAACCCACGATATGCTTTTCGGCCGGGGAGAAAAGCCGCGCTTCTACAAATTCATTCGAATTTATAGAAGCTTTTTAAGGGGGCCTGAGATAATAAAATAAAAAGGCATCCTGAAGATCAGGATGCCTTTTTTGGTGACCCGGGCGGGAATCGAACCCACGTTACAGCCGTGAAAGGGCCGTGTCTTAACCGCTTGACCACCGGGCCTGGTAGCGGCAAATGGACTTGAACCATCGACACTTCGGGTATGAACCGAATGCTCTAGCCAACTGAGCTATGCCGCCATATTCGTCCCTTCACAGGGACGAGTAACATTATATTCTATCGGGAAGGGCTTTGTCAATACTTTTTTCAAGAAGATTCGGAGGTCTCGGAGCCGGTCATCAAGGAGGCTGCGGCGGCGATCACCGATTCCACATAGGAGCTTCGGATCACGAAGTGCACCGTTCCGTTGACGCCCACATAATTCTGACGGGCCGGACCCTCAAAGAATTCGAGCGTGTCCTCGCCGTCGGCGTAGCGGTAGGTCACCTTCAGCACGGAGACGAGCTCCGTGTCGGCGGGAACCTCGGCCCAGCCGTCGTTCTCGGCGCCAACCAGCGTCTCATAAAAGACGGAGAAAGTCTCCGCATCGGAGAGAACGGCGGAGGAGGGCGTCCCCGGATAGGAGGACCATGCGTCCGCCGTCAGGAAGGAACCGGCCTCGCCATGCTGAATGCCGAAGACGAAATCGCCGTCCGGCGTCTCAAGCGAGAGTTCGTCGACGTCGGAGACCGAGGGCATCAGCATGTAGGAACTGACGTAATCCCGGTAATCGGCGCAGTACCACGAGTCGCCGGTCGGCTCGTCGATCGCGTAAATCACGGGGACCCCCTCGATCATCACGCAGACGCGGCCGTCGGTATCCGGTTCGGAGGCAAGGAGCTTAAAATGTACAGGTGTCTCCTCCTCGGTGCCGTCTCCGATGTAGGTCGCCTGAAGATCGACGGTCGCCCAAGGATCGTCGAGCCCGCAGGCGGCGAGATCCTCGTCGGTGGAGAAGTAGGAGACGATGTCGGCGGCATCGAGATCAAAGGGGGAGTAGATCAGCTTGAGGCAGGTGGCGGAGGCCATCGAATAGGTCTCCCCGCCGGCGGAGATCACATCCGCAGTGAAGACGGAAGCGGAGGAACTGTCCGTGTCGGCGGCGTAGACGGTGAACGGTTCCTCAAGACGCCGGCCGCCCACGGTCATCGAGACAAGCTCATAGAGGTAGTTTCCGGTGGAGGAATCGGAGGAGGTCGGCGTGATATCTGTGTCGAGGTATTCCTTCGGCTCCATCAGAAAATATTTGAGATGGGCGTGGTACATCGTATAGACCTTCCCGTCGAAAAGCACGTAGTTGCTCGAGGGGGAGGCGGCCGGAACCTCGTCTCCGATGCGGAGCGTGACCTCGGCGCCGTCCGTATATTTCACCGTGACGACGGGAGCGTCATCGCTGTCCGCAAGACCGAATTCCTCAAGGCCGGCGGAGGCGTCGATTTCCCGCTGAGCGGTCATCGTGGTGGCGTATTTGGCGATATAGGCGAGCGATCCGGCGTTGACCGGGAGATCCTCCAGAGCCGGAATCTCG
>DAOSWK010000094.1:0-6312 GCA_035593545.1 Oscillospiraceae bacterium
CGCCGAGCGCGAGCTGCGGATAGAGTTCCGCGACATCGGCATAGGCGTCCCTTGCCCGCCGCGCCATCTGAAAATCGCCGCCGTCATAGATCGTGATGCCGTTATCGTCCCGCTCCTGCATCAGACTTAGTTCGTTTGCGCGTGTGATCAGACCGGCACAGAGAGCCCTCAGTTCTCCGACCGTGGATTCCTGTACCGGCAGGCCGGCCGTCTCCGCAAAGGAACTGCGGCAGTAGTTGATGCCGAAATTGCAGACAAACAGAAAATAGAGCACCGACGCGGCTGCCGCAAGCCTTTTGAGCAGCCGAAGGATGCTCCGCCGGGTTATGCCTCGGTTTTGTCTCCTTCGGCGCACCGCGCGGATGATCCGAAAGACGAGAAATGCCGCCAGCAGAACGAGGCCCGCCTCCGTCAGAGAGAACGGAACCGCGCCGGTAACCGTGCCGACAGGCCCCGCGAGCACAGGATAGATCCGTTCGGCGTACCAGTCGGCAAAAGGCGTGCTCAATTTTGCCGCAATATGAAGGGCCAGCGCCGCCGGAAGCAGGATGAGCACGGTCAAAAGACAGAGGCGCTTCTCCCACGGCTTCTCCGCGCAGGGTTCGCAGGAAGTCTCCTGCGTCGGATCAGGGTTTTCTTCCGCCGTCCTTGGCCCGGACGTCTGTTCTTTAAAAAACAGCGGGGGGCTTTCTTTTCGCTTCATAGCACCACCGTCACGCCGTGGCTCTTTCGGGCAAAAGACGGATTCTCCCGCCGCGTCAAGAAGAAGTCCTCACCGATCGTTTTCCGTCCGAAGAAGGAGGTCTGTTTTTTCTGTTGTGTCATAAAAGCACCACCGTCACGCCATGATTTTGGCGGGCAAAAGACGGATTCTCCCGCCGCGTCAAGAAGAAGTCCTCACCGATCGTTTTCCGTCCGAAGAAGGAGGTCTGTTTTTTCTGTTGTGTCATAAAAGCACCACCGTCACGCCATGATTTTGGCGGGCAAAATCCGAGTCGCGGGCAATCTCCGGGCAGGCATCCTCCATCTCCCGCGTCTCCGCGCTGAAAGCGGAGAAATCCTCTCCCGGAACAAACGCCCGGATGCGGCCGCTTCTCCGGTAACCGGCGAGCGCCTTCCGCACGCCGTCCCGGATCGCGCCGCCTTTGCCGCCGGAGCCGTAGCCATGAATAATCTTGGCATAGGAAAAGCCGGCGGCCTTTGCCCTGCGCAGCTCCGAGGAAAGCTCGGCCAGCGCCGTTTCCAGCGGAGGCATCCCTTTCTCCAGATTGATCACCTTGCAGTTCAAAAGACTCACCGGCTCCCTGTTTTCATCAAATCCGTTCCGCTCATGCCCGGGTGTGCATCCGCGCGAACCCGGAGAGAAGCTTGGAATCCGCCTCCGTTTCGCCCAATCCGGGCACAGGCGTTTTCCTCCCGGGGATTTTGTCCGGGACAAGAATTCCGATATAGGTTCAGAAGGTCAGCTCGTCGAGCCCGAGGAAGAGCCTCGCATAGACCTTCATCGTATCGAGCATCAGGCCGAGAGGGGCGCATTCGTCCGGCTGATGGGCGCCGCCGCCCGCAACGCCGAAGGGACTCTCGAAATCGGGATCCTCCGGGCCGAGCGCATAGGCATTCGTCATCTTGCGGGCATAGGTGCCGCCGCCCATCGTGTAGGGCTGCCAGTCGCGGTGGAATACGCTGCCGATCGTCTCCATACAAAGATGCACGAGATCGGATTCGGCCGGAATATAGATCGGTTTGGAATCCCGGAGCCCGGAGAAGCCGACGCCGTGTTTTGCCGCCAGATCCCGGATCTTTCCGCTGACGTCGGTTCCGTCGCAGGTGACCGGATACCGGATATTGATATGAAGGTGAATCACGCCGTCCGCCATGTCGACCATGCCGGCCACATGCGTCAGTCTGCCGGAGGGCTCGTCCTCATATGGCACGCCGATGGAAGCCCCGTAGAAATCCGCGAGGCACTGCGAAAGATAGGCGATCGCCTTCTCCGCCGCCGCGTTCAGCACGGAGCTGCCTTTGAGGCCGTCCGCAATATTTTTGATGGCGCTGACACCGCCCTCCGGGGTGGAGGCATGCATCGCGATGCCGGAAGAGGTGATCCGGACATTTTCGCCCTCCTGCGCGACGGTGACCCATTTGCTGCCCGCAAAACACGCTGCCGTGTCCTCTGCCTTGACGCCGGAAAGCACCAGTTCCGCATGATCCGGAACGATGTTATGCGCGGCGCCGCCGACGAAATCGACGATGTTGGCGCCCTTTGCCGGAATATCCAGCGTGAAATCCATGATGCCCTTCTCGCCGTGGCAGATCGGATAACTGCCGTCCGGCGTGAAGGCGACGACCGGCAGTTTCTTCGAGGTCTTTTTGTAATAGTCAATGTCCTCCATGCCGCACTCCTCGTCGGAGCCGCAGAAGAATTCCAGTTTGCGCTTCGGGAGCAGGCCCAGTTCCCTGAGGCATCTCGCCGCGAAGACGGAGGCCCAGAGCGGCCCCTTATCGTCGAGGATGCCGCGGCCGATCAGCATACCGTCCTCCCTGCGGGTGAGCTGAAAAGGCGGATAATGCCACGAGCCGCTCGCCGGAACGATGTCCAGATGCCCGAGGATGCCGACCTTTTCGTCTCCTTCGCCGAGGCCGAGAACCAAACAGTAGTAATCACGGATCTCCGCGGAAAAGCCGTAGCCTTTCGCGATCTCTGCGGCCTCGTCGAGCGTTTTGGCGCATTCGTCGCCGAAGGGGTGAGCTCCCTCGTAATGGCCGCTCGGCGCGCGGCTCGGGTGTGCGATGAGCTTCGCGAGATCGGCGAGATATTCCTCCTGATGGGCGTCCACCCACGCGTCGATGCGCTCTTCAATTTCCGGGGTAACTTTCATGATGAAACCATCCTTTCCGTTCCGGGGACGGCCGTTTTCCGGCCCGGCCTCATAATATAAGAAGATTATACCATTGAATTTTGCGCCATGCAACCGCGCATATTCCCTGCGCCGCTCCGAAAGATGCTTTTTTTGGAAGAAAAACCGGAAGATCGTGTATTACAAATTGGTAACAACAAAGCGTTGAAAAGTTACATTCTGGCAACTATAATCGAAATAGAGCCGAAGAGGTTCAAAATAAAAAAATGGAGGTCATCCAGATGAAAAAGCTTTTCAGCGTTATGCTCGCTCTGGTGCTGGTTCTCAGCATGGGCGCCGTGGCATTCGCGGACGTCGAAGAAGGACAGATTGATTTCGGCGATACGGTTGAAACGCCGTATGGTTCCACCGAAACCATAGAGTTTACTTATTCCGAGGATTTCGATTTTGACGATTACTCTGCCAGCATCAAGCTCGGCAAACAGTACGTGGAGAAATACTCCATCTCCGTCGTGGATGCCACTGCGCACACCGCGAAGCTGACCGTCAAATTTAAGGATCTGGCCCTTGCCAGCGCTTCTGAAGTTGAGATCCAAGTCAAAGCTTCCGTGGCTGTCGGTTCTACCGTCACCACCAGCGCCGGAATCGCCAAATTTGAGCTGATGGACGAGGAGATCACCCCTGAGACCATCGAAGCCAACGTCGAAAACGATCTGACCGTCAAGGCCGGCACCGCCACCGTCATCACGACCGAAGGTTTTGAAGCCGCAGGCAGCAACTCCCTGAGCGTTCAGTTCGACGGCTACACCATCAAGTTCGTCAAGACCACCGACCAGAAGGGCATCAACTTCGACAGCAACACCGTCGACATCGACGAGATCGTCGAAAAGTATGAAGACAACGAATTCAAATTCCTGAGCTTCACCAGCAACGTCAAGCTCGCCAACAGAGCCATCCTGACCATCGACTTCGACGAATATGACGAAGAGGCCTTCGGCTTCTCCTCCAACGACGAAGAAATGATCGTTTACCTCTACACCTATGACGGCAGCGCTCTGACCTATGTTGACAAAGTCAACCTTGCGGACGACGACGAAGTCAAGTTCGACCTCAAGGCCGGCGACACCCTTGGCCAGTATGTCATCACCAACACCGAGCTCTCCGGCGCCACCACCGTTGACGACACCGATACTGAAGAAGAGACCAACCCGAACACCGGCGTTTCCTCCTCCATCAGCGCCGTGATCGCTCTCGGCATGATCGCCCTTGTCTCCGCCGCTGCGATTTCTCTTAAGAAATAAGCAGAAACGGTGACCCACCCGCAGGTACGGAAAAATCTCCGGCCTGATGCGGAAAAAATCTCTATGAAGAAGCCCCGTCATAAAAAGGCGGGGCTTTCTTTTTATCCAAAATACGGAGCCGGGAAGCCGTCAGCCCCGGACGGTGATGACGCGGTCGGAGTCGGAGGAATCCTCATCCTCATCCTCGTCGTCCTGCGCGCTGGAACCGGAGTAATGCTCGGTGCAGTAGCCCGGCATGTTGTCCTTCTTATACCAGCCGATTGCGGTGGAGGGGCAGTATTCGGTGGCGAGGTCGCCGGTCTCGGTGCAGTAGGCGGCGGAGACCACGTTGTTACTGATCGGGAAATCCTTATCGGTATCGAGGCCCTGATGCACCTTGAGCATGACGTCGTGCCAGATGATCGGCGTCGGGTAGACGGAATAACTGATCTCCTCCATACCCTCGGTGTAGCCCATCCATGTGGCGCCGAGATAATACGGCGTCATGCCGACGAACCAAAGGTCGGTGTTCTCGCTTGCGGAACCGGTCTTGCCGGCGGTGATATAGCCGACGCTGTTGAGGCTTGCTCTTGTACCGGTGCCGTTCGGGCCGTTCGTGACGCGCTGAAGGAGTTTATTGAGGATCGTCGAAGTCTCGGCGGAGATCACGCGCTCCGGGGCGGTATTGGCTTTGAGCACCACCTCGTCGTCGCTGTTGAGCACCTCCGTGTAGGCGTGCGGCTCGATGTAGAGGCCGCCGTTTCCGATCATTTGGTAGGCGCCGACCACCTCCAGCGGAGAGACGCCTTCGGTAAGCGAGCCGAGCGCCATCGGGGCTACCGCGACGTCGTTGTTGGTGCCGCTCTCGACCAGCGTGGTGAAATGGAGTTTATCCTTCAGAAAATCAAAGACGACGCGCGGCGTCAGCAGTTCGACGAGTTTGACCGGAATCGTATTGATGGAACGCTGAATGGCATATTCGACGGTGACGTCGCCGAGATAGCTGCCGTAGTAGTTGACCGGCCAGTCCGCGGTGAAGCCCTCTTCGCCGGCGAAATGAACCGCCTCGTCCTTGATGACGGTGGAATAAGTAATCAGGTCACGCTCGATGGCAAGCGCATACGATGAGATGGGCTTGATGGCGGAACCGAGGTGTCGTCGGCCGTCCGAGACGATGTTAAAGAGCCGGGAGCCGGTTTTTTCTCCCCTGCCGCCGACCATAGCGACGACCTCTCCGTCGTAATTCAGGATGACAAAGCAGGAATCCGGCTGAACCTCGTTTTTCATCTGTGGGAAATTGTCCGAATCCTCGTAAAAATCTTCAAGAATCCCCTGAATGCGGTTGTCGACCGTGGCGTAGATCCGATAGCCGCCGTTATAGAGCTCCTCCTCGGCATGCTGGTAGGTCCAGCCGTATTCGTCCCTCAGATCGGCGATGACCTCCTCGATCACATAGTCGATAAACCAAGACTGATAGCCGCTTGTCTCACCCGTACTGATCTGTCCGCGCGAGGTGGAGAGCGGCGTATTGCACAGAGTCTCGTATTCCTCCTCGTCGATGTAGCCGATCTCTTCCATTTGGGAATAAATGTAGCAGCGGCGTTCGGCGTTGTTTTCCTCATGGCCGAAAAGCTCGTAGATGCTCGGGTTGTTGGTGACCGCGATCAGGCCCGCAGCCTCCGCGACCGTCAGTTCCGAGACATCCTTGTCGAAATACATGTTGGCCGCCGCTTGAATGCCGTAAGTATTGTAGCCGAACGTAACGACGTTGAGATACGCCTCGAGAATCTGCTCCTTGGAGTACTGTTTCTCGAGCGCGATGGCGCGGAAGATTTCTTTGACCTTGCGGTCGATGCGGACCTCGTCCTCGCCGGTCACGTTCTTAATTAGCTGCTGGGTGATGGTGGAGCCGCCGCCGTCCGTATTGCCGGTGAGGAATTTCACCGTCGCATAAAGCGTGCGGGTGAAGTCGACGCCCTGATGTTCCCAGAAACGCTTGTCCTCCGCCGCGACCGTCACGTCGATCACGTAGTCCGGAATATCCTCGTAGTTGACCCAGACGCGCTTGCCGTTGTCGCCGTAGAGCTTGGTATCCTCGACATAGACGCCGGTATCCTCGTCCTTGGTGTAGATGACCGAGGTGTAGTTGAGCTCCAGCTTGGTGAGATCGATCT
>DAOSWK010000095.1:0-6287 GCA_035593545.1 Oscillospiraceae bacterium
GCGTTGACGCGGCGGCGGGTCTTTTCGATCTCCTCGGCCAGACGCTGGGCGGATTTTTCCTGCTGGGCCAACATCAGAAGATCCGGGAGCACCTTCCCCAGCGCCTCGGCGGAGTCGTCGAGTTCGCCGGAAGTCGCCGCGAAGCCGTAGGAGCCGAGATCTCCGGACGCGCCGCTGAAATGGAAGACCGGCACCTCGACGCTCATCACGTTGCGCGTACCGACCTCCAGTTCGATGCTCTCCTTCGGGAGCATCAGGGCCTCCTCCAGCATGGCGGGGCTCATGACGGCCGCCGCGGACTGGAAACCGCCGTAGACCTGCTTCATATTCTCCTCGACCTTCTCGCGAAGCTCCATGTTCTCCCGCACAAGCTCAAGGAATTTTTTCATCATATCGTCCCGTTTGTCCTTCAGGAGCTTATGCCCTCTGGTGGCGGTGCGGAGCCGCGTCTTCAGGCGAAAAAGCTCCATACGGGTCGGGCTGACGTTCATTTCTGCCATGGCCGGTACTCCTTACTGCTCTCTTTTGGGCAGGTACTTTTCGACAAGCTCCGGCTTGATGCGCTTGAGCTCCGTAACCGGCAGGATCGAGAGCAGATCCCAGCCGAGATCCAAGGTCTCCGCAATCGGTCGGTCGGTGTCGTAGCCCTGCGAGACATACCGGCGTTCAAACTCGTCGGCAAACTTCGCATAGAGTTTATCCGTATCGGAAAGCGCCGCCTCGCCGAGAATGGTCATCAGTTCCTTCGCGTCCTTGCCTCGGGCATAGGCCGCGAACAGCTGGTTCATCGTGTTGGCGTGATCCTCCCTCGTCTTTCCGACGCCGATGCCCTTATCCTTCAGACGGGACAGGGACGGCAGCACGTCGATCGGCGGGAGCACGTTTTTGCGATAGAGCTCGCGGGAGAGGATGATCTGACCCTCGGTGATATAGCCGGTGAGGTCCGGGATCGGGTGGGTCTTGTCGTCCTCCGGCATCGTGAGGATCGGAATCATCGTGATGGAACCGGTGTAGCCCTCTTTTCTGCCGGCGCGCTCGTAGATCGTCGCAAGGTCGGTATAGAGGTAGCCCGGATAGCCTCGGCGGCCCGGAACCTCTTTGCGCGCGGCGGAAACCTCACGCAGGGCCTCGGCGTAGTTCGTGATGTCGGTCATGATGACAAGGACGTGCATGCCCTTGTCGAAGGCGAGGTACTCCGCGGCGGTCATCGCCATACGGGGCGTCGAAATACGCTCGATGGCCGGGTCGTTCGCGAGGTTGACAAACAGGACGGTGCGGTCGATCGCGCCGGTTCTGCGGAAATCGTTGATGAAGAAGTCGGCCTCCTCAAACGTGATGCCGATGGCGGCAAAGACGACGGCGAACTTCTCGTTGCTGCCGAGCACCTTTGCCTGACGGGCGATCTGCGCGGCGAGCTTTGCATGCGGCAGACCGGAGCCGGAGAAGATCGGCAGTTTCTGGCCGCGGACAAGCGTGTTCAGTCCGTCGATGGCCGAGACGCCGGTCTGGATGAATTCGGAAGGATAGGCCCTCGCCGCCGGATTCATCGGCAGGCCGTTGATGTCGCGGCGGTCCTCCGGAATAATCTCCGGGCCGTCGTCGATCGGTTTGCCCATGCCGGAGAAGACCCGGCCGAGCATATCTTCGGAGACCGGAAGCTCAAGGCTCCGGCCGAGAAAACGGACCTTGCTGTTTTCGAGGTTGATGCCGGCGGAGCTCTCAAACAACTGAACCAGAGCATTGGTGCCGTCTACTTCCAGCACCTTGCAGCGGCGGATCTCTCCGCTCGGCAGCTCGATTTCGCCGAGCTCGTCATACTTAACGTTCTCAACATCCCTGATGAGCATCAGCGGTCCGGCAACTTCCTGAATGGTACGGTATTCTTTCAGCATCAGTCCTCCGCTCCTTTCGCAACAGCGGCCGCGATCTGGTCGGCAAGCTCTTTTTCCGTCTCGGCGATATGTTCCATCACCTTATCCTCGGAGACATATTTCGTTCTGGCGATGCGGTCGCGGACCGGCATCGCGAACAGATCCTCGGCCTTCGCGCCTTGTTGCATGGCGGCCGCCGAGTCGTTGTAATATTTGAGCACGAGCTTGAGCATGGCAACCTGTTTCGGGAGAGAGGTGTAGGTATCAACCTCGTCGAAGGCGTTCTGCTGGAGGTAATCCTCACGGACGCTCCTCGCCGCTTCAAGCGTCAGGCGGTCCGGCGCGGACAGGGAATCGTAGCCGACGAGCTTGACGATCTCCTCGAGTTCGGCCTCCTTCTGAAGCAGCATCATAGCCTCGGTGACCTCTTTCGTCCAGTCGGGGTCCACGTTGTCGCGGAGCCATTCGCCGATCTGGTCGTTATACAGAGAATAACTCTGGAGCCAGCTGATGGCCGGAAAATGGCGCTTGTATGCGAGATCTGCGGTCAGACTCCAGAAGACCTTGACGATCCGGAGCGTCGCCTGCGCGACCGGGTCGGAGAGGTCGCCGCCCGCCGGAGAAACTGCGCCGATGGCGGTCAGGGTACCTTCGCGGTAATCGGTACCAAGGCAGATCGTTTTGCCGGCGCGCTCGTAGAACTGGGCGAGACGGCTCGTCAGATAGGCAGGATATCCCTCTTCGCCCGGCATCTCTTCGAGTCGGCCGCTCATCTCACGCAGCGCCTCCGCCCATCTTGAGGTGGAGTCGGCCATGATGGCCACGCCGTATCCCATGTCGCGGAAATACTCCGCGATCGTAATTCCGGTATAAATGGAAGCCTCGCGCGCCGCAACCGGCATATCCGAGGTGTTGGCGATCAGTACCGTGCGGTACATCAGCGATTCGCCGGATTTCGGGTCCTTGAGTTCCGGGAACTCGCGGAGCACGTCGGTCATCTCGTTGCCGCGCTCGCCGCAGCCGATGTAGACGACGATGTCGACGTCCGCCCACTTGGCAAGCTGGTGCTGCACGACGGTCTTGCCGGAGCCGAACGGGCCCGGAACCGCCGCGGTGCCGCCCTGCGCGATCGGGAACAGCGTATCGATGACGCGCTGGCCGGTGATCATCGGGGCCTTCGGGGAGAGCTTCTGTTTGAACGGGCGCTGAATACGGACCGGCCATTTGCGGAGCATCGTGATCTCGACCTCCGTGCCGTCTGCTTTCTTCACCTTTGCAATCGGATCGACAACGGTATGCTCGCCGCCGTCGATGTCGATCAGTTCGCCCGCGACGCCGTTCGGAACCATGATGCGATGGACGATCAGCGGCGTCTCCTGTACGGTACCGAGGATGTCGCCCGTGGTAACCGTGTCGCCCGGTTTGGCGACAGGCTCAAATTTCCAGAGCTTCTCGTGATCGATGGAAGAGACGGAGACGCCCCGGTGAATATTCGCGCCGGTCATCTCTTTGATTCTTTCAAGCGGGCGCTGAATACCGTCATAAATGCGCTGGAGCAGCCCCGGGCCCAGCTCGACGGAAAGCGGCGCACCGGTGGAGACGACCTCGTCGCCCGGTCCGATGCCTGCGGTCTCCTCGTAAACCTGAATGGAGGCCCTGTCGCCGCGCATTTCGAGGATCTCTCCGATCAACTTGTTCGCGCCGACCTGAACCACGTCGAACATATTGGCGCTGCGCATTCCTTCGGCAACGACAAGCGGCCCGGAGACCTTAACCAGTTTGCCCTTGGCATTGGCCATAGTTTTCACCTACTTCTATAATCTTCAAAAAATCTTTTGCAAACTTACCCTTTAAACAAAATATCTGCGCCGACGGCGCGTTCCACGCTCCTGTGGACATTTTGCAGGCCGATGCCCTTGCTTCCATGAATGCCCGGAATCGGGATGATGGCCGGGAGCATGACTTCTTTATAATCGCCCAGAATCTCTTTGATCGGCAACAGCGCCTCTTCGGTGATGAAGATGATGCCGTATCCCTCTTTGGCGAGGGCATGGATCCGTTCCGCCGTCTCCTGCGCCCCTTCCGTCTCAAAGACATCGAAACCCACCGTCTTGAAGCCGAGGACGCTGTCTTTTTCGCCGACAACCGCGATTTTACTGCGCATAAGCATCCCTCAGCCTTTCCATGATGGTCTCCGGCGCGAGACCGGATTTCTTGCCGCTGAGCACGATACGGAGACACTGAGCCTCGTTTTCCTTCGCCAGCAGCCATGCGAGCACGGGCTCCGCGCCGAACGGAATGTAATGTGCTTTTTTGAGCACCTCCATCTCCGCCCCGTCGCAGAGTTTTTCAAACCGCGTGAGCCGTTCGTCCTTTTTCATATCCTCAAAAGCCGGTTCAAGGCTCTTCGCATAAAGGGATCTGCGAATGAACGCAAAGATCTCGTCCCAGCTCTTCGCCGCGGCTTCTTCCAGCTCCTGCGCTTCAAATGTTCCGCCCCTTACCGCGGCCTGTCTCATCAGGCCCGGATCGGCGCCCATCCGTTTGATCCGGACAAGCGTGCGGATATTGGCGACATCGGCTTTGACGTCCGCAACGGCGTGCAGATAGTCGTTTTGATAGTCCTTTACTCCGTCGGCCAGCGCCTCATATGCGCCGCGGTCGATCAGAATATCCGCCATGCGGGGATCTTTCGTCTTCGCGAGATAGTCTGCGGCCTCTTCCGCCGCTTTTTTGAGCTGCGGGGCGACGCCCTCGATGCTTCCGGCCGCATAACGCTCCGCCAGCTTCTCCGCAGGCGCATTTCCCAGATCGGAGAGCAGGTAGGCGGCGTCCTTCCCGGCGGCGCGGCTCTTGACCAGCACCTTCAGGTTATGGGCGTCGTACTTCAGCCGAAACAGGCCGACCAGTTTTTTGTCTTTCAGCAGTTCCTCCGCCAGCGCATAGGCATCTTTCAAAGAAGCGGAGATCGCTGTTTCGTAATCCTCCGGGCCGTAACCGGAACAGACACCGGAGTCCGCCGCGGCCTTGAAAGCCTCTTCGGGCGAAGCGGCTTCCGCCATCTTGCGGAAGGTCTCGGCCGTCAGGAGATTCCTCTCAATGGCGCGGATGCGGGAGGACGCATAAAGGAACTCGGTATCGATCAGTTTTTTCAACCTTACGCCTCCTTATCCGAACAACAGCGCGGCGACTTCTCCCTCGAGGTCTTCCCGGACGGCGCCGGTCAGTACCTCAAAGGTCCCGTTGGTTTCGATCAGGCCCTCTTTGAGGATGAATCCGCCGATAAAAGTACCCGTCTGCGCGGAGAGTGTCAGCGGCAGGCTGCCCTTTGCGGCTTCGATCAGTTCGGCGCCCAGCGCTTTCCGGTCCTCCGCATTGAGGATCACCTCCGCCGCCTCTTTCTGGACAGAGCGGATCATCCCGGCCATCCAGCCGAGATAGGTCTTTTTATCCATGGAGCGAAGCGTTTCCAGCGACCGGTCAAACGCCTTCGAAACCACTTCCCGCTTGGCGGCAAGCCGCATGTTGCGGGATTCGATGTCGCGCTGAGAGGCAAGGCGGAGGGCAATATTGCCGGCCTTCCGATCCGCTTCCGCAAGGATGGCGGCGGTGGCTTTTTCGGCCTCCTGCCGGCTCGCATCCAACGAAGCCTCCGCGTCGGCCTTTGCGGCCGCAAGGGTCTCGGACGCCTTCTGCTGCGCTTCCTTCAAAATCTTATCCTTTAAATTGGAAACCCCATTCACTATATCCACCTCTTCAGGCCATCGTTTCGATCTGGACGTTGAAGATCATCAACATGGAAATCAGGAAGGAAAGAATGGCGTAGGTTTCAACCATCGCGGCGGCGATCATGGCCTTGGAGACCTGATCCGGGCGCTTGGCGACGATACCGACGCCGGCCGCGGAAACTCTGCCCTGATGAATGCCGGAAAGCAGCCCGACGATGCCAACCGGCAGCGCGGCGGCAAGGATGGAAGCGCCCGTCGTCTCGGTCAGAACACCCATGGTGCCGCTCAGCATACCGGTCTGGAGCATGATGATGAAGCCGATCAGGAAGCCGTAGATGCCCTGCGTGCCCGGCAGAGCCTGCAAAACGAGGAGCTGGCCGAACTTATCCGGATCCTCCGTGATGACGCCGGCAGCCGCTTCACCGACCATGCCCACGCCCTTCGCGGAGCCGATGCCGGAGAAAATGACGGCGACCGCCGCTCCAAGATAAGCAAGAAAGTTGCCGGAACTGAAAAAGTTGATAAGCAATTCAGACATAAAACATTACTCCTTTTCCTCACAGGGAGCCATGACGGCTTCCGTATATTTTGTGTTGACCGTGAGCGGACGAAAGGCCTTTCCGCCGCCCTCATAGAATCTGCCGAAAAACTCCACGTACTGGAGCCTCGCCGTATGGACATAGGCGCC
>DAOSWK010000096.1:0-6143 GCA_035593545.1 Oscillospiraceae bacterium
CTGATCATCAACATCGCCCTGCTGCTGATCGGGATTCTCGTGCTCGGAAAAGAGTTTGTAAAAAAGACGCTCTATGTCTGCGTAACCTCGACGCTCGGCCTTTCTTTGATGGAAAAAATCTATCCGATGGACGCTCCGCTGACCGATCAGCCGATGCTGGAGCTGGTTTTTGCCATTGTGATTCCGGGCATCGCATCGGCCATCCTTTTCAATATGGAGGCGTCGAGCGGCGGCACGGACATCCCGGCCATGATCATTAAAAAATACACGACCTTGAATGTGACCGCCGGGCTGTTCATTGTCGACCTCGTCATCACCCTGTTGTCGTTCGTCGTGTTCGACATCGAGACCGGTCTCTTTTCCATCACGGGTCTGCTCTGCAAGACGCTCGTCATCGACGGGGCGATCGAAAATATCAACCTTTGTAAGTATTTTACGATCGTCTGCACGGAGCCGGATCCGATCTGCGACTTCATCCATGAGAAGCTGCACCGCACCGCGACGATCTTCGGCGCGGAGGGCACATACAGCCACCGACAGAAATATGTGATTCTCGCCGTCATGCGGCGCAGTCAGGCGGTGCGTCTCCGCCGCTTCATCAAGGATGTTGAGCCGAGCGCCTTCCTGATGATCACCAACTCGAGCGAGATCATCGGCAAGGGCTTCCGCGGATACAACTGAGCGTCCGGGGGAGAAGCAGCACCCTTTCGGCATCCATTTCATATAAAAATTTGTGCGCTTTGACGGAAAACCCCGGTGTCGGATTGTGAAATCCGCCGCAGATGAATAAATTTTCAAAAGAGTGTTGACAGGATTTCAAAAGCGTGTTAAGGTAATCACAACAATTTCATACCGTTGTTTCGGAGGTCAACCTCCTAAACAATGATAGAGGCGCGGAAAGTAAGAGTATCTGTTGGCAAGGCGCGGCTGCCGCCGACAGGGAAAGGGCTTTTCGCCGAAATGGATACGCGGGGCCGCCTGTGTTTCCGTTGGGGCCGGAGATAAGATCTCTGGGACTGTCACCCTTTGGGTGGAGCGCTATCATTGGTCAGAAACATGATTTTTGTATGTTTTCGCCATGTGTGCTTTCCCATAAGGGAAGCAGACAGGGCGATTTTTTTATCTGTGCCTCGAAAAGAAATTGAAAGCTGAAACATCGAATTTTTATGATTGAAAGGGGAAAACAACGATGGCAAGAAGAATTTTCGCACTCCTTATGGCTCTCGCGATGGTATTCGCATTTGCGGCCTGCTCCTCCAACAACGGAGAAGAAGAAAGCGTCTCTTCCGAAGATTCCACCTCCGAGTCCGCTCCTGCCGAAGAGGAGGGCGTTCTCACCGACAACGTGCTTTCCGTCGCCATGGAATGCGGCTATGCGCCGTATAACTGGTCCCAGGCGGACGATTCCAACGGCGCCGTGCCGATCAAAGACAGCGACGAATACGCCTATGGCTACGACGTCATGATGGCCAAATATATCGCCGATTATCTCGATATGGATCTGGAAATCGTCAAGCTTGACTGGGATTCCCTCCCGCTTGCCGTCCAAACCGGAACGGTCGACTGTGTCATCGCCGGACAGTCCATCACCGCCGAGCGGCTTCAGACCGTCGATTTCTCGAATCCGTATTATTATGCTTCCATTGTCTCGCTGGTCGATGCAAACGGCCCGTATGCCGCAGCCGAGGGTATCTCCGATTTGGCGGGCGCCTCCTGCACCTCCCAGCTCAACACCGTCTGGTATGACGTCTGCCTGCCGCAGATTCCGGATGCCGAGATTCTGACCGCGCAGGAGAACGCTCCGTCCATGCTTGTGGCGCTGAACTCCGGTGTCTGCGACGTGGTTGTCACCGACAGACCGACCGCCATGGCCGCCTGCGAAGCCTATCCGAACCTGCTGATGCTGGATTTCACCGATACCGACGATAACTTTGCGGTTTCCGAAGAAGAGATCAACATCGGCGTCTCCGTTCAGAAGGGCAACACCGAGCTGCTCAACGGCATCAACGAGGCTCTTGCCACGCTGACCGTCGACGACTACAACGAAATGATGAACGAAGCCATTTCCGTCCAGCCGCTGACGAACTGAGCAAACGATAACGAGGGAGCGAAATCATGTCTTTGCCTTCTGATTTCTGGGGCAGGATTGTATTCCTGTTTGAACAGTACGGGAGTTCTTATTTGAAAGGTGCCGGAACGACGCTGGTGATCGCGGTGGTCTCCACCTTTTTCGGCTGCGTGATCGGCTTTATTGTCGGCATCGTCCAGACCATTCCGGTCGGAAAACGGGATAAACTGCCCAAACGGATCTTTTTCAGGATCGTCAACATCATCCTGAAAATCTATGTTGAGCTGTTCCGCGGAACGCCGATGATGGTGCAGGCCATGTTTATTTATTACGGCGCGGCGCAGGTTCTTGGCCTGAGAATGAATATGTGGGCCGCGGCGCTGTTTATCGTCTCGATCAACACCGGCGCCTATATGGCCGAGACGGTCCGCGGCGGCATCCTTTCGATCGATATCGGTCAGACGGAGGGCGCCAAAGCCATCGGCATGACGCATTTCCAGACCATGATGTACGTCGTCTTTCCGCAGGTGCTGCGGAATATCCTGCCGCAGATCGGAAACAACCTGATCATCAACATCAAGGATACCTGCGTTCTCTCCGTCATCGGAACGGTGGAGCTGTTTTTCGCTTCCAAGTCCGTCGCGGGTACCTATTACACCTTCTTTGAATCCATGACGATCGCCATGGCGATCTATCTCGTCATGACGGTCACGGCTTCCAAGCTCCTGTTCTGGTGGGAAAAGAAGCTCGACGGTCCGGAGGAATATGATCTTGCCACAACCGATACGCTGATGTTCACGAGTGGCATGGTCAATTTCCCGGATAGGCGGAATCCGGAAGAGGAGGGCGAATGATGAGCGAACCTGTTCTGGAAGTCAGACATCTGAGCAAGAAATTCGGCAAAAATACGGTTCTCCGGGATATTGATTTTTCCGTCAGCCCCGGCGACGTCACCACGGTGATCGGCGCTTCCGGTTCCGGGAAGTCCACGTTGCTGCGCTGCATCAATTTGTTGGAGACGCCGACCTCGGGAGACATCGTTTTTCATGGAGAGAGCGTGCTCCAACCCGGTTTTAACGTCTCATCCTACCGTGCAAAAGTCGGCATGGTGTTCCAGAGTTTTAACCTTTTCAACAACATGACCGTGCTCGAAAACTGCATGATCGGCATGACCAAGGTGCTCAAAAGGGATCAGGCCGCGGCCAGAGAAAAGGCATTGTATTTCCTCGACAAAGTCGGCATGGGCCCTTTCATCAACGCAAAGCCGAAGCAGATCTCCGGCGGCCAGAAGCAGCGGGTGGCGATTGCCCGCGCCCTCTGCATGGAGCCCGAGGTGCTGCTCTTCGACGAACCGACCTCGGCCCTCGATCCGCAGATGGTCGGCGAGGTGCTGGAGGTCATGCGCATCCTTGCGTCGGAGGGCTCCACGATGGTGATCGTGACGCATGAGATGGCGTTTGCGCGCGACGTCTCCAGCCATGTCGTCTACATGGCGGACGGCGTCATCTGCGAGGAGGGCTCCTCGGAGGAGATCTTCGTACATCCGCGGAACGATTCGACAAGGGAATTCCTGAAGCGCTTTATCCATTCCTGAACGCATAAAAATATCCCGCCGGAAAGGCGGGATATTTTTTTATGAAGTTAGACGAGAAAAATGAAGACATTCATTCAAAAACCGTCTGCCATAATAAGGAAGTATATTTTTGTTTTTCATAAAATAAATAAAGCTATGAATTACATTCATACAAAAGTGAAAAATGGTCGAAAAAGAGCAAGGAAGATTTTTGTTTTTCCACTTTTTGATAAATATTTTTGGTATAATTAACCAAGAAGGGGGAGGACAATTTTGGCGGGACAGACGAAGGAAAAACTTCTTTATATCCTTGATATTCTTAAAAAAACCGATGAGCAGCATCCGGTCAATACGGTGGAAATTCTGAGGCAACTGGAAGACAAGGGTCTTGTCGCGGAGCGAAAATCCATTGCGCGGGACATTTCCGTTCTTAGAGAGGCCGGATATTCGATTATTTCCTGCGATGAACTGAAAAAGGGTTTTTATATGACCGATCAGCCGTTTGAGGATTATGAGCTTAAAATGCTGGCGGATGCGATTGCCGGAGCCAAATTTCTGACGGAGCAGGATACGGAAAACCTGCTGGAAAAACTGACCCAGCTTGCGACGCCGACCGGGGAGGAGATCCTGAAAGAGCAGACCATCATCGATCCGGAGATCAAGACCGACAACCGGACGGTGCGTTACAATATCGACAAAATCATCACCGCGATCAAACAGCGCCGCCGCATCCTGTTTCGTTATTATGAGCGGACGGAGGACGGGAGCATCAAACTCAAAAGGAATGGCCATATCTATGAGATTTCGCCGTACTATCTGGTCTGGTCGGAGGACGAATATTATCTGATCGGAAACAGCAAGAGCCACGATCATCTGACGCATTTTCATGCGGACATGATCACCAACGTCGAGATCAGCGAATTGCCGGTCCGGCCCTGCTCGGAGATCGAAGAGCTCCGCGGCGATTTTTCCATCTGCGACTATCTGCGGCGGAACGTCAACATGTTTACCGGGCCGGATGCGGATATCGAGCTTCTGGTCGACGCTTCCGTCGTCAGGGATGTCGTCAAGCGCTTCGGAAACGGGCTTCGGTTTGAGGCCATGCCCGACGGGATGTCCAAGGTATCCATCCATGCCGTGGAGGGGGAGGGCACGCTTCGCTGGCTCTGCGGCTTCGATGTAGAGGATCTGAAGGTCGTGAGCCCGGAGAGCATCCGGCTTGCGATGGCCAGACGAGTTTCCGCGGCGGCAAAGGCCTACTCCGGATAAGATTCATTCCGAGGCCTTTTCCCGAAAATACAATTTGCAAAAACACCCGTCTGCCTCCGGCCGGAGACAGACGGGTTTCTTTTTTAGGTCCATGAATTTCCACAAGCGCGCGTCACTACGATTTATGTAGTGACGGCGCTGTCCGCAAGGCCGAAACTGATCGACAGGGCTTCGTCTATTCTTTCCATGGCGCCATCGTCCAGACGGCCCATTTTTTCTTTTAGCCGCTGCTTATCGATGGTGCGGATCTGTTCAAGCAAAACGATCGAATCCTTTGCCAAACCGCAGTTTCTAGGTTCCACTTCGATATGCGTCGGAAGTTTCGTCTTTTCTCGCTGGCTGGTGATTGCTGCGGCGATGACGGTGGGGCTGTATTTGTTGCCGACGTCGTTCTGCACAATGAGAACCGGACGGATGCCACCCTGTTCCGATCCAACCACCGGGCTCAGGTCGGCGTAAAAAATGTCTCCCCGTTTAACAGTCACGATTCTATCCTTCCTTTCCCATTTTTAGGGCAATATTCCCTATTTCTTTAGGGATAGTATTGCCGCGCGGGGGAACGGATAATCACGTCGGCAGTGAAATTATCCGAAGACATTGCCCGCGCGCACGGAAAGCGGCCCATGCATGTACGGGCAGGATCCTATGCATTCCATCCTATTGTCAAAACGGCATCGCCGTGATAAAATGTCAGTATTGTCCGAAAGGGGGGCCGCCCGTGACTGGAATGGAAGAATCCGCCGCAAAAGTGCGTGCGCTGCTGAAAGAGAAGGGCGGCGTCCACCGTGCGTTTGTCCGCACATACGGCTGCCAGCAGAATTTTGCCGACGGCGAAAAGCTCGAAGGTATGCTGCTGGAGATGGGCTATTCCCTTGCAGACAAGATGGAAGACGCGGAATTTGTGATTTTCAATACCTGCGCCATCCGGGAAAACGCGGAGCGCCGCGTATTCGGCAATGTCGGCATTCTCAAAAAAGCGCACCGTGAAAATCCTGATATGATCATCGCCGTCTGCGGCTGCATGGTCCAGCAGGAGCACATCGCGGAAAAATTCCGCCGCAGCTATCCGTTTGTGGATATCGTATTCGGCACGCACGCCGCGGAACGGATGCCGGAGCTTGTCTATCGGTATCTGACGCAAAAAAAGCGTCTCTGCGACATCGGAGAAGGGGAAGGCTGCATGGCGGAATACCTGCCCATTCACCGGGATGATCCCCTGAAGGCTAATCTTCC
>DAOSWK010000010.1:0-27340 GCA_035593545.1 Oscillospiraceae bacterium
AGGTGATCTCGAATTCGACGGTGGTATCGTTGAGGCCGAGCGCGTCGCGGATATCGTCGCCGGGTTTGCAATCCTCTTGGATAATCAGAATACCGTCCTCGATCGCATAGGGGAAGTCGTGGACGGTAACGCCGAGCTCCGAAACGGAGCACATCATGCCCTCGGAGAGCATGCCGCGGAGCTTGCCTTTTTTGATTTTCTTATCGTTTGCGAGCGTGGAATTGTCGAGCGCGACCGGAACGAGGGCGCCCTCGAAGACGTTTGTCGCCGCCGTGACGATCTGATACGGGCGGTCCCGGCCGACGTCGATCTGGCAGACGACCAATTTATCCGCGTCGGGGTGTTTTTCAATTTTAAGAATCCGGCCGACGACCACATTGGAGATATAATCGGCTTCCTCGGCGAAGCCCTCGACCTTGGAGCCGGACATGGTGATTCTGTCGCAGAATTCCTTCGGCGCGACGCCGGTTTCGACATAATCTGCGAGCCATCTGAGCGATAAATTCATGGCGATCCCTCTTTCCGTTTATTCGTGCGGTTCCGATTCGGCGGCGTCCGCACAGGCGGCGTCTTCGCCGAGTATCATGACGATCTCTTCGATGTCGGTCTTGATGCTCGCATAGACCTCGTCGGTGATCAGGCGGTTTTCATGGGTGACGTCGAGCAGGTAGTCGACCTTTCTCGCGTTTTCCAAGGCGTCGGAGTAACTTCCGGTCTCGGCGCATTTCCGCAGATCCACGGAGCAGCGGCGCAGTTCCGGCGCGACGACATGATCCTGCATCCCGAAGAAGAGCTTGGGATAGAGATTCTGGGCGCGGGTCTCAAATTTTGTGGATTTTTCCACAATCAAAAGCTGATTCATTTCGTGTGGCTCCTCCCCTCAAAACTGATCGAGAAAACGCAGGTCGTTTTCGTAGAAATTGCGGATGTCGGTGACGGCGTAGCGCATCATCACGATCCGCTCAAGCCCCATGCCGAAGGCCCAGCCGCTGTATTCCTCCGGGTCGATGCCACAGTTGGCGAGCACTTTCGGATGCACCATGCCGCAGCCGAGGATCTCGATCCAGCCCTCGCCCTTGCAGACCGGGCAGCCCTTGCCGTGGCAGGCGAAGCACTGGACGTCCATCTCGGCGGAGGGCTCGGTGAACGGGAAGTGGTGCGGACGGAAACGGACGACCGTATCCGGGCCGTAGAGCTGCCGGACGAAGGAGCTGAGCGTGCCTTTCAGATCGGACATCGTGATGCCTTTGTCGACGACCATGCCCTCGATCTGATGGAACAGCGGGGAGTGGGTGGCGTCGAGGGCGTCGGAGCGGTAAACGCGGCCGGGGGAGATGATGCGGATCGGCGGGCGCATTTTTTCCATCGTGCGGACCTGCATGCCCGAGGTCTGGGTGCGGAGCAGGATATTTTGGTTGAAATAGAAGGTATCCTGCGTGTCGCGCGCGGGGTGATCCTTCGGAATATTCAGGGCCTCAAAGTTATAATAATCGGTTTCAACTTCCGGGCCCGTGACGACGCTGAAGCCCATGCCGATGAAGATGCGCTCAAATTCCTCGAGCACCTTGTTGAGCGGATGCAGCTTGCCGGTCGGGCAGGGCGTGCCGGGGAGCGTCACGTCGACGGTTTCGGCGGCGAGCTTCTCCTCCAGCATTTTCTCTTTCACATGGGCGTCGGCCGCCTTGATCTCGCTTTCGATCTCGGTGCGGATCTGGTTCGCGAGTTGGCCGATGACCGGGCGCTCCTCCTCGGAGAGGCCTCCCATCTGTTTCAGGATGGCCGTGAGCTCGCCCTTTTTGCCCAAGAAACGCACTCTCAAATCCTCCAGCGTCTTGGCGTCGCCGGCGGCTTCGAGGGCCTCCCTTGCTTTCAGGCGGATCTGCTCCAATGCCTCTTTCATATAGTTCCCTCCTGTTTTTGATCCGGTTTCCCGGGTCGGTTTCAAATCTGCAATGGTAAACGGTCGGATGCCGAAAGACGACGCGGCGGGCGCAGCCTTTGGGCGGTCCCGAAGCGGATGCTCCCCGCCCGACAAAAAAACCGCCGAAAGATCATAAAAAAAACCGCCCGTCCCTCACAAAATCAGGACGAAGACGGCAGTCTCCGCGGTACCACCCGCATTCCCGGCAAAATCCCGGGCACTCGTGGACGGATAACGGTGTCCGGCCGGCCGCGCTTATGGAACATTCCCTGTTCGGCGCGGACGCTCGCGGGTGAACTTCGGTTCCCCATTCCGTAAAAAGGCTCTCAGCCGGCGGCCTTTTCTCTCTTTTCGGAACTTTGGGAGCCTACTCTCCCGGTCCCAGCGTCTGACAATATCGGATATTAGCAATACTACCATAGCAAAGCCTTTTTTTCAAGCTTTTTTTCTCTTTGGAAATATGATATGATAATTTAAAGAAAATATCGAAAAGGAGCGGAGGCATGAGCGACATTTTTGTAGAAAAAATGGTGGCAAAAAGGCCCGATGCCGCGGACTGGGCAAAACTGGCCGTCGTCTATTTTGCAGCTTTCGCGGTCGTGGCGGCGGTATTTTTCATCGAATTTTTCGTCACGATGGGACTGGAACTGATCCTCCTACCCGTGCTCGCCGGAGCGGTCTTCGGCAACTATACGCTCGCAAAGCTCCTCGGCGTGGAATACGAGGCTATCTATACGAACGGCGATCTGGACGTCGACATAATCCGCGGCCGGGCCAGAAGGAAACGCCTGTTTTCCTGCGACGTCCGGGAGGCCGAGGATTTCGGAAAGTATCTTCCCGGCCTCGATTTTCCGGGCTGCCGGGTGCTGTTTGCCTGCGACGGCAAAAAATCGGACGATCTCTGGTTTTTGACGGCGCAGAACCGGTCCGGCAAAGGCGCGAAAACCGCGGTGATCCTCAACATGGAGGGAAGGGAGCTCGCCGCCGTGCGCCCGTATCTGAAGCCCGGCCTCGCGAGACAGATCCCCGTTGCGCTCCGGCCGCCCGAGCCATAATTTTCTCCTTCAGAAGTTATATTTTCGGGAAGTAGTTTTGCCTCTTCCCGTGTTTTCTCTTTACAAAGGAAAAACTCCGGCTTTTGCCCAAACTTTGTCTGCATGAGCCGGGTAAAAACGAGATTCTGTCGAAAAATTCCTTTTTGCGGAACCGGGTTTCAGTTTTGCCTGAGACTTTTTCCAATTTGAGAATATTCTTTTCGTCCGGTCTCCGGGCGAAAACGATTTTGAAACTGTGAAAGAAGGCGCACGCCATGAAAATCCTGACCGTACCCCAGATGAAAGAGGCCGAGCGCAGAAGCGGCGAAATGGAGGTCAGCAGCACGCGGCTGATGGAGAACGCCGGGAGCGCCGCCGCCAATTTTATCAAAAAGACGTTTGACAATATCGCCGGGCGCAACTTCATGATCTTCTGCGGCGGCGGCAACAACGGCGGAGACGGCCTCGTAGTCGGCAGAAAGCTCGCCGCCGAGGGCGCCAACGTCATCGTCGTGCTCTGCGCGGGCATTCCGAAGAGCGAAGAGGCCTCCTTCATGTATGCCTCCGCGGTGAAGGCCGGCCTGGCGATCTTCGATTGGAACGAGGACCGCGAGAAGGCAAAGGAGTATCTCTCCACCGCCGACGTCGTTGTGGACGCCCTGTTCGGCACCGGATTCCACGGCGTTTTGAGCGGCGAGTACCGGGAAATCACCACGCTGATGAGCAATGCGATCGCCGCGGTCGTTTCGCTGGATATTCCGAGCGGCGTCAATGCGGAGAACGGCGAGGCCGATCCGGATTCCATCCGCGCGGATTTCACGGTCGCCTTCGATTGCCGGAAGCCGGGTCATCTGCTGCTGCCGGGCCGCGCGTTTTCCAAAAAGACCGTCGAGGTCGATATCGGCATCCCGCAGGAGGTCGCCTCCTCGATGATGCAGGACTGCTTCTGCGCGGACGATGCGATGGTGTTTTCCTCCATTCGCAAACGCCCGCTTTTCTGCAACAAAGGCGCCTACGGCAGGCTGCTCGCCGTCTGCGGATCGGAAAATTACCCCGGCGCGGCGGCGGTCAGCACCTATGCGGCCATGCGCGCCGGTGCCGGTATCACGACGCTCGCCTCCACGGAATCCGTGATCGCAAAGGTCCTGCCGCGCATTCCTGAGGCGACGTTCCTGCCGCTTCCGGCGGATGAGGAGGGACGCATCGCCGCCTCCGCCTCCGAAACGCTCGTCTCCGCGCTGGAAAAGAGCACCGCCTGTCTGATCGGCTGCGGGCTCGGCGGCGGAGAGGAGATCCGGGATCTCGTGCTCACCGTGCTCAAGAAATCCGAGGGTCCGGTCGTGCTGGATGCCGACGGCCTCAACGCGATTGCCGGCCATCCGGAGCTTCTGCTGCTTGCAAAATCCCCGGTGATCCTGACGCCGCATATGGGAGAAATGGCGAGACTCTGCGGGCTTTCCATCCAGGAGGTTCAAAACGACCGCGTGGAGATCGCCCGCGCTTTCGCCCAAAAATACAACGCCGTGCTCGTGCTCAAAGATGCCTCCACCGTCACGGCCTCGCCGAACGGAGACGTCTATTTTAACCTCACCGGCGGCCCGGCGCTCGCGAAGGGCGGCTCCGGGGACTGCCTCGCCGGTATCGTTGCGGCCTTTGCCGCGCAGAAGATGAATCCCACGGCCTGCGGGGTCTGCGGCGTCTGGCTGCACGGCCTCGCGGGGGAACGCGCGGCGGAAAAATATTCGAGCTGGGGCGTGCTCGCTACCGATCTGCCGGCGGAATTCTGCGCGATCCTTGCGGAACACGGGGTCTGACGGCGCCGACAGCGTGTTTTCCACACGAAGGAGCGGTCTGATAAATCAAAAAAGTCTCTGCTTGCCGGGAAGGCGTTTTGCGATTTTTGCGGAGCGCAGAGTCCGACCCGCGTCGGCTGCGCTTCTACCGAACAAAGAATCGTCCCGTAAAAAATTTGCCGCCGTTCCCCGGGGGATCCGGTAATTCCTGCGAGAAACAAAGTCCGGAGGAATCTCTTCCGGGGCCGTCGTTCCTGCCGCATTACAGATAGGCGGGATCATCCGGCGCGGTTCGGCCGCCTTAGCCTTCTCCCGTACGGAAACGCGGCCGCTTTTACGATGACAAAAAAGCCCGTGCCGTGCGGTTTCACAGGCAAAAAACAGCATATCTGCCTCCTCCGGGCCGTATATTTGTCACAGCGGTTTTCGGGGGAGGCGTTTTTATGAAACGGGCTGTGATTTTGCTTTTGGTTCTCTTTCTCGGCGGATGTTCCGTGGGGATGCCGGCGGTGAAAGATGTCCAGACATATTATGGGCAGCCCTTTTCCGCAGAGATCACGTTTGTTTTGGGGGAGAGTACCGCCGCCTGCGCGTTTTCGAGGGACGGAGAGACCTATCTCCTGACCGCCGAGTCGCCGGAGTCCGTCGCGGGGCTGGAGACGGAGCTCTGCGGGGAGACGGCCGCGCTGCGCTATGCGGGCATGGAGCGGACGTTTCCGGTCTCCGCTCTGCCGGAGGCAAATCCGGCTGTTTTGATGCGGGGCATGATCCTCGCGCTTGCCGCAGGGAACTTTACGCTTACCGGAACCGAAGAGGGGACCGCCGCCGAAGGAGAGGGATTCCTTCTTTATTTCAATGCGGAATCGCTGGCGCCGGAGAAAGCCGTCTTTTCGGATGTGGGGCTGACGGTGCGCTTTTGTTCCTTTGCGGCCGGCTGATTCTGGAGATGGAACAGCGGCGGGGGAGCGGTTTGCCCTGTATTTTGAGTCGAGAATTCCATAATGAGGAAGAATGTTCTCTTCTGAAAAGAGACCGGCGGCGGCCTTCTGTTCCTTTGCGGCCGGCTGATTTTTTGTAGAAAAATAAAATTCCCTCTTGCTTTTTCGGACGGGCTGTAATATAATCATAAACGCACTTGAAATTTGGACGATTAGCTCAGCTGGTAGAGCTTCCGCTTGACGTGCGGAAGGTCGGGGATTCGAGTTCCTCATCGTCCACCATAAAACACCCGCTCCGGCGGGTGTTTTTTTATGCGCCGGCTCCGCATCCGGGATCTTTGGATTTGGAATTGTAAAGGTCCGGGCGCTGTGTTATAATAAACTATAAATAGGCTGTCGAACGGGGGGAGATGAGGGCTTGCGGATTCTCGGCATTGACCCGGGCTACGCCATCGTAGGCGTCGGCGTGCTGGATTACGAAAAGAACAAATTCCGTCCGGTGCGCTACGGCGCCGTCGAGACGCCCGCGGGCATGCCGTTCCATGAGCGCCTCAAGGTGATCTACGACGATTTGACCGCGGTGATCGCCGAGCTCCGGCCCGACGCCATGAGCATCGAAAAACTCTACTTCAATAGTAACCAGAAGACCGCCATTGCGGTCGCCGAGGCGAGGGGCGTCGTGCTGCTCGCGGCGGTGCAGGCGGGCATTCCGATTTATGAATATACGCCGCTTCAGATTAAGCAGTCCCTCGTCGGCTACGGCCGCGCGGAGAAAAAGCAGGTCATGGAGATGGTCAAAACCATCCTGAAGCTCGAGTCCGTCCCGAAACCGGACGATACGGCGGATGCATTGGCCGCCGCGATCTGCCACGGCTACTCGTCCGGCTCACTGCTCTACGACATCAAAAATAAGGAGGCGGCCCAATGATTTACAGCCTCAGCGGGAGGATCCGCCACATCGAGGACGGCTTTTTTGTCATCGAGTGCGGCGGCGTGGGGTATCTCTGCCGAGCCTCGGTGACGACGCTTTCCCAGTTGCCGCCGACAGGCTCCGAGGCCTTCGTTTACACGTATCTGAACATCGTGCAGGACGGCATCGACCTCTACGGCTTCTTCGACAGAGCCGAAAAGGACTGCTTCCTGATGCTCAACGGCGTCTCCGGCATCGGCCCGAAGGCGGCGCTTTCCATTCTCTCCGAATTCACGCCGGACGGGCTCGCGCTGGCCATCGCCTCCGGCGATACGAAGGCCATTACAAGAGCGAAAGGTGTCGGCCCGAAGGCGGCTCAGCGCATTGTACTGGAACTCAAGGATAAGATGGCCGGCGGCCTCACGAGCGGCGCCTACGGATTCGGTACGCCGTCCGGGCCGTCCGTTCAGATCAAAGGCAACGCGGCGGAAGCGGTCGCGGCGATGAGCGCGCTGGGGTACAGTCCGTCCGAAGCCGCAGCCGCGATCGGCAAGCTGCCGCAGGAGATGCCGGTCGAAGAGATGATCAAAGCCGCTCTGCGCGCGCTCGCGACGAGATAAGGAGGAAACACCTTGCTCCATAACGAAATGGATTTTGAGAACCGAATTGTCACGCCGGAGGAAGAGCCTCTCGACCGTGACGCGGAATTCGATCTGCGGCCGAAGACGCTGGATGAATATATCGGTCAAACCAAGGCAAAAGAAAATATGGCGATCTATATCCGGGCGGCCAAACAGCGCGGCGATCCACTCGATCATGTGCTGCTTTACGGCCCTCCGGGACTCGGCAAGACGACGCTCGCGGGCATCATCGCCAACGAGATGGGCGTCGGTATCCGGATCACGAGCGGTCCGGCCATCGAGCGCCCGGGCGATCTCGCGGCCCTGCTGACGAACCTCAACGAGGGCGATATTTTGTTTATCGACGAGATTCACCGCATCAACCGTTCCGTCGAGGAGGTCCTGTATCCGGCGATGGAGGATTATGCGCTGGACATCATCATCGGCAAAGGCCCCTCCGCTCGGTCCATCCGGATCGACCTGCCGAAATTTACGCTGATCGGCGCGACAACGAGGGCCGGTCAACTTTCCGCGCCGCTCCGGGACCGTTTCGGCGTGATCGCGCGGCTGGAACTTTATGATCCGGAGGATCTGTGTACGATCGCTCTGCGCAGCGCGGAGATTCTCGGCATAAAATGTGACCGGGCGGGCGCTTACGAACTCGCCAGAAGAAGCCGGGGCACGCCGCGCATCGTCAACCGCTTTCTAAAGCGGGTTCGCGATTTTGCGCAGGTCATGGGCGACGGCGTTATCACAAAGGAGATCGCGTCGTCGGCGCTTTCCCGGTTGGAAGTCGACGAGCTCGGCCTCGATTCCATCGACCGCCGCATGCTCGAAATTATGATTAAAAATTACGCCGGAGGCCCGGTGGGCTTGGAGACGCTGGCCGCCGCCATCGGCGAGGAGACCGTGACCATTGAGGATATTTATGAGCCGTATCTCATGCAGATCGGTTTTCTCAACCGGACGCCGAGAGGCCGCTGCGCGACGGCGCTGGCCTACGAGCATCTCGGCCTCACCCCTGCGGAGGTGCCCGCGGAAGAGGCGGGAACGGCGGATGAATTTGCTCAGATAAGTTTGGAGGACTGATAGATGGGAACTCTGTTTGGCACGGACGGCGTGCGCGGAATCGCAAACGAAAAGCTGACGCCGGAACTTGCGATGTCGCTTGCCGGCGCCGCCGCGAGGGAAGCGTTTAAAATGAAAGGAAAAGCGCCGATCTTTTTGGTCGGGCGCGATACAAGGATCTCCGGCGGCATGCTGGAATCCGCGGTCTCGGCGGGGCTCGCTTCCGCGGGCGCGGATGTCGTCCGCATCGGCGTCGTCGCCACGCCTGCGGTGGCGTATCTCGTGAAAAAACTGGGCGTGGACGCCGGCGTGATGATTACGGCCTCGCACAATCCTTTCATGTATAACGGCATCAAGCTTTTCAATTCCGAGGGAATGAAATTTACGGATCCGCAGCAGGATGCCATCGAGGAGGCGGTTCTCTCCGAAGAGGAACCGTATCCGCGGGCTGACGGCGAGCATATCGGCCGGATCAGCGACGATCCTCTTGCGGCAAGAATGTACGGGGATTACATCGCTTCGGCGGCCGGACGGCTCGACGGTCTCAGACTGGCCGTCGACTGCGCAAACGGCGCGGCCTCGCGGACGGCGGAGATGATCTTCGATAAAAAGGGCGCGGAGGTCGTCTATCTCAGCCGCGAGCCGGACGGCACCAACGTTAATGAAAACTGTGGCTCCCTGCACATCGAGGGACTCAGCGCCTTCGTAAAAGAGAACGGCTTCGATCTCGGCGTGGCCTTCGACGGCGACGCAGACCGCTGCCTTGCCATCGACGAAAACGGCGATCTGATGAACGGCGATCATATCCTCGCGATTCTGGCCGACCGTTTCGACCGGGAGGGCAGGCTCGCGAACCGGGCCATCGTCCCGACCATCATGAGCAACATGGGGCTCTTTGAGTTTGCGGAGGGGCGCGGTCTCGGCTGCGACCCGACGAAGGTCGGCGACCGGTATGTGCTCGAATCCATGCTGGAACACGGCTACAGCCTCGGCGGCGAGCAGTCCGGCCACGTCATCTTTCTGGATTATATGCCCACGGGCGACGGCCAGCTGACCGGCCTTCTGCTGGCGGAGACGCTTGTCAGATCCGGCAAAAAGGCCTCCGAACTGAAATCTTTGATTACGGTCTACCCGCAGTATATCGTCAATATCCACGCAACGCCGGAGATGAAAGAGCGGCTTTCCGATCCGGAAGTGAAATCCTACGTCGACATCCAGCAGGAGCGCCTCCGGAGCGAGGGCCGGATTCTGGTCCGCGCCTCCGGCACCGAGCCGCTGATCCGGATCATGGCGGAGGGAAAGAACGAGGAACGCATCATGCTTCTCGTCGAGGAATGCGCGCGGACGCTGACGGATCTGCTGAAATGAGGTACTATGCGCTTTAGTAAAGACTGGAAGGATTACGAGCTATTGGACTGCTCCGGCGGCGAACGTCTGGAGCGGTGGGGCGACTATGTGCTGATCCGGCCGGATCCGCAGGTCATCTGGAATACGCCGAAGACAAATTCTCTCTGGGAGCGCGCGGATGCCCGCTATCTGCGGAGTAGCGAGGGCGGCGGACACTGGGACTTTCGCCGGAAACTGCCGGAGGAATGGGAGATCGGCTACAAAGACCTGCGCTTCCGCATCAGCCCGACCGGCTTCAAGCATACGGGTCTTTTCCCGGAGCAGGCGGTCAACTGGGATTACGCCCAGCAGATGATCAAAGGCGCCGGGCGGAATATCCGGGTACTGAATCTCTTCGCCTACACCGGCGCGGCAACCCTTGCGGCGGCCGAGGCGGGCGCTTCGGTCTGCCATGTGGACGCGGCGAAGGGCATGGTCCGCTGGGCGCGGGAAAACGCCGCGCTCTCGAAGCTCGAGGGAAAGCCGGTGCGCTGGATTGTCGACGACTGCGCGAAATTTGTCGAGCGGGAGATCCGCCGCGGCAGCTTCTACGACGCCGTCATTCTGGATCCCCCTTCTTATGGAAGAGGACCGGCCGGCGAGGTCTGGAAGCTTGAGGATCAGATCTACGATCTCATCGCGCTCTGTAAAGGCGTGTTGACCGAAAAGCCGCTCTTCGTGATGCTGAACTCCTACACGACCGGACTCTCGGCCTCCGCTATGGAATACGTCCTTGGCGCGAACCTGCGGACCTTCGGCGGAAGCCTCGAATCCGGCGAGATCGGCCTCCCGGTCAAGGAGACCGGCATGGTGCTGCCCTGCGGTTCCGCCGCAATCTGGAAAACGGAGCGCTGATATGCTGGGAAAAGAAGAAATCGAAACGCATTTCTATCAGGATAAATATTTTTATGCGGACATGATCGCCGCCCTGCGCGACAGCCGAAACAGGGTCGCCTACGCGGAGGCGGACGGCGTTCTGCTGCGGATGAGGGCCGGCTATATGCACTGGCTCACCGCAGAGACGCCCGAGGCCGCCGAGCGGATCCTGAATTTTGCAAAGCGCCCGGATATGTTTTTAATTCATCAAGATTTTTGTAAGGAGATCATCATCCGGAAATTCGGTCTCTGCGGCGAGATGCGCTGCTGGCAGGGCGCTTATTTCGGGATGGAGCCGCTGCCGGTCGTTTTGCCGGAAGGCATGGAGCTCCGGGACCTTCACATGAGCGACCTCGACATGGTGATGGAGCGATATACGCATGCCGACGGCGACCGGGCCTACATAGCAAGCCGCCTCAAATACGGCATGATCGGCGCCTATTTCGGCGAGACCTGCGCCGGATTCGTCGGAGTGCATGGGGAGGGCTCGATGGGCCTTCTCGAAGTTTTCCCGGAATACCGGCGGATGGGCGTCGCCTCGGCGCTGGAGAGCGCGATGACGAACCGGATGCTCGCAAAAGGCCTAATCCCGTACGGCCACGTCGTCGTCGGGAACGAGGCCTCCCGCGCGCTCCAGAAAAAACTCGGATTTACCTTTGCGGAGCAGACCGTAAGCTGGCTGTTCCGAAGTGAGGAATAAATTTTTAAAAGGACAGAAGATGCCAAAAAAGAGGTTTATTGAAGCGGAAAACATCAGCTACGCCTATCCGAGCTACGACGGGATGATCCCGCCGCTGGTTCTGGACGGCGTCAGCATGTCGATCTGCGAGGGCGAGATCGTCGCCGTGCTCGGCCATAACGGCTCCGGCAAGTCGACGCTCGCCAAGCATTTCAACTCGATCCTGATTCCAACCTCCGGAAAAGTCACGGTCGACGGCATGGACACGGCCTCGGAGGAGAAGCTCTACGAGATCCGGCAGGAGGTCGGCATGGTCTTCCAGAACCCGGATAACCAGATCGTCGCCACCGTGGTCGAAGAGGATGTGGCTTTCGCGCTCGAGAATCTGGGCGTGCCGCCGAAGGAGATCCGGGAGCGCGTGAACGACGCCCTGCAAAAAGTCGGCATGTACGAGTACCGCGAGCACGCGCCCTACCAGCTCTCGGGCGGGCAGAAGCAGCGCGTCGCCATCGCGGGGATCATTGCGATGCGGCCGAAGTGCGTCGTGCTCGACGAGCCGACGGCCATGCTCGACCCAAAAGGAAGAAAAGAGGTCATGAGCACCATCCGGCAGTTGAACGAGGAATTCGGCATCACCGTTGTGCTCATTACCCATTACATGGACGAAGCCGCCCTCTGCGGCCGGGTCGTTGTGATCGACGACGGGAAAATCCTGCTTGACGATACGCCGAAAGAGGTGTTTTCGCAGGTCGATCTGCTGCGCCGGCACGGGCTGGATGTTCCGCAGGCGGCCGAGCTCTGCCATGAGCTGCGGCTTTCCGGTCTCGATGTGCCGGAGGGCGTGCTGACCGAGCGGGAATGCGTCGAGGCCATCGCGGCCCTCTTCGGAAAGGGGGCTTCGGCATGAGCGAGATCATCCGTACGGAGCACCTCTCCTATGTCTATTCCGCGGGGACGCCGTTTGAGAGCGCCGCACTCGACGACATCACGATCTCCGTGGAAAAAGGCACATTTCTCGGGCTGATCGGCCACACCGGCTCCGGAAAATCGACGCTGATTCAGCATCTGAACGGCCTTCTGAAGCCGGATTCCGGAAAAGTCTATATCGGCGGCGAGGATATCTGGGCGGAGCCGAAAAACATCCGCCGTTTCCGGTTTAAAGTCGGGCTCGTTTTCCAGTATCCGGAGTACCAGCTCTTTGAGGAGACGGTCAGGAAGGACATCTCCTTCGGGCCGCGGAACATGGGGCTTCCCGAGGAGGAGATCGCCGGGCGCGTGCTCGAGGCGGCCGAGCTCGTCGGACTGCCGGAAAATTATCTCGACAAATCGCCGTTTGAGCTCTCCGGCGGCGAAAAGCGCAGGGCGGCCATCGCGGGCGTTCTCGCCATGCGGCCGGAGGTCCTGATTCTGGACGAGCCCACCGCGGGCCTCGATCCGAGAGGCCGAGAGCACATCCTCGGCGAGATCGCCGAATATCACGACCGCTACGGCGCCACGATCATCCTTGTTTCGCATTCGATGGAGGATGTCGCGCGCTTTGCGGACCATGTGCTGATCATGGATCACGGCCATGCCGCCATGTACGGGACCACGAGAGAGATCTTCCGCCGCGTTGCGGAGCTTGAGGAGATGGGCCTCGAGGTGCCGCAGATCAGCCGCGTCTTCGCCGGTTTGGCCGCAAGGGGCATCCCGGTGCCGGAGAGCGTGCTGACCGTCGGGGAAGCGAAAGAGGCCGTTCTGCGCCTTCTCAGGGAAGGGGGCGGCGTCTGATGCTGAAAGACATCACGTTCGGGCAGTATTATCCCGGCACGTCGGTCGTCCACCGCCTCGATCCGCGCATCAAGCTGATCCTGACGCTCGCCTATATCACGATGCTGTTCGTGGCGGACGGCATGATTCCGCTTATGGTCGGCGTCGGCTTTGTGGTGCTGTTTTACGCGCTTGCAAAACTGCCGGCGAAGCTGATTTTCAAATCCATGAAGCCGGTCGTGCCGATCATCGTCTTTACCGCGGTGCTCAATGTCCTCTTTATCGAGGGCGAGCCGCTTTGGACGTTCTATTTTATCAAAATCACCAAGGAGGGTCTGCTGACGGCGGCGCTGATGTGCGTGCGCATCCTCTGCCTGATTGCGGGCAGTTCCCTCCTGACCTATACCACCTCGCCGATCGCGCTGACCGACGGCCTCGAGCGCCTGATGCGGCCGCTCTCCGCGGTCAAGGTGCCGGTGCACGAGCTCGCCATGATGATGACGATCGCGCTGCGCTTCATCCCGACATTGGTCGAGGAGACCGGGAAAATCATGTCGGCCCAAAAGGCGCGCGGCGCGGATATGGAATCCGGCACGGTCATCCAACGGGCGAAGGCGCTCGTGCCGATCCTGATCCCGCTGTTCGTATCGGCCTTCCGCCGGGCGGACGAGTTGGCCCTCGCGATGGAATGCCGCTGCTATCATGGCGGAGAGGGCCGCACCCGGATGAAGCAGCTCTCGCTCGGCCCGCGGGACTGGATTGCGGTGCTGGTCGTCGCGGTCGGATTCGCGGGCGTCGTTCTGCTGAATCTCTACGGGCCGCCGGTTCTGAAACTCTGAAACAACAAAGGAATTTTATCGCATGAGAAACCTGCTTCTGACGATTTCCTATAGGGGCACCAACTACCACGGCTTTCAGGTGCAGAAGAACGCCGTCACGGTCTGCGAAGTGCTTCAAGACGCGATGGAGACGCTGCTGGGCGAGCGCCCGGACGTCAAGGGCTGCTCCCGCACCGACGCCGGAGTCCACGCCAACAAATACTGCGTGAGCTTCCATACGGAAAACCCGATGCCCTGCGCGCGGATCGCGAGGAGCCTCGACGCCCTTCTGCCGGAGGACATCGCGGTCTGTGCCTGCAAAGAGGTGCCGGAGGAGTTCCACGCCCGCTATTCCTGCAAGGGGAAGCGGTATGTCTATAAAATCTGGGACGCGCCGTATATGAGTCCCTTCTGGAGAGGGCTGGCGCTTCACCATCCGAAGCCGGTGGACGAGTATCTGCTCGATGCCGTCTGCACGGATTTTCTCGGAAAGCACGATTTTTCGGCCTTCGCGGGCGCAAAAAACGAACAGGAGGACTCCACAAGGGAGATCTATGACTGCTCGGTCACGCGCGAGGGGCATCTGGTTACCTTTTCCGTCACCGGCGACGGGTTTTTATACAACATGGTCCGGATCATGGCGGGCACGCTGCTCGCGATCAACGACGGGAAGATTGAGGCGGACGCCCTGCCGGAGATCCTCGCGTCAAAGGACCGGAAACGCGCCGGCAAAACCGCGAGGGCGGAGGGGCTGTATCTCGACGACGTATTCTACGATGAGGACGGGGACGAAGATGAGAAATGAGTTTCTGACGACGGAGCCGCCGGAAGGTGAGACCGCCGTGGCGCTGGGTATCTTTGACGGGGTTCACCGGGCGCACCGGAAAATTCTGGAGGCAGCTTCCCAAACCGGACTGGAGCCGTGGGTATTTACCTTCGCATCCGGGCAGCTTCCGGAGCGGAAGGCGGGCGCCCCGCTGCTGCTCTCGCCGGAGATGAAATACCGGCTGATGGCGGGCTGCGGCATCCGGCACGTCTATGCGCCGGAGTTTATGTCTGTCCACGGGATGAGCGGTGAAGAATTCGTGCGGGAAGTGCTCAAGGGCCGCCTGCATGCGGAAAAAGTCTTTATCGGGTATGATTTTCGCTTCGGGAAAGACGCCTCCTGCGGCGTCGAGGAACTTAGGGCGCTCTGCGGAGAAAACGGCATGGAGCTCACCGTCATCGAAGAGATGGACGATATGGGCCTGCCGATCTCCGCGACGAGAATCCGCGAGGCCGTCGAAAGCGGAGACACCCGCACGGCGTTTCGGTTGGCGGGATACCCCTTCGTCATCGATCAGCCGGTCGTGTATGGGGAGCGGCTCGGCACCGTGCACGACCTGCCCACGATCAATCAGCCGATCCCGGCGGGCTACTGCGTACCGAAATTCGGCGTCTATGCGGCGGCGGCGCTGGCCGGCGGAAAGCTCTATGCGGCGGCGGCGGATGTCGGCGTAAAACCGACCGTCTCGGAAAAAGGTTCCGTCATGGCGGAGACGCATCTGATCGGCTGGAACGGCGACCTCTACGGCGAGCGCGTGCCGGTCTTCTTCCTCACCTATCTGCGGGAGGAACGGGAATTCGGTTCGGAGACCGAGCTTTTTGCCCATATCGCCGACGACGCCTCAAAAGCGGAGGCCGAGGCGAGGAACTGGCTCGATACATACGGGGAGGCCCTGCTCGCGATGCTGGGCGAGAAATAGGCGATAGAAAGGAAATTTTCGGCAGAAACAACGTATTTTTGCTTTACAAAGTTGGAAGACTATGATATAATCAAAAAGCTGGTCTCCAGACCCGCAAAAACCCACTCCCGGCTCCGGGATCCTGCCGTTAGGTCAGTCCTTTGGGACACGCACGGCGTTCACCGGCCCGCTGCTGAGACAGGGAAATTGATTTATGAGGTGAAACACACATGCTTCGCAAAGAAGAGAAATCCGCCATCATCGAGGAAAACCGCCTCGCCGAAAACGACACCGGTTCCCCGGAAGTCCAGATTGCCATTCTGACCAGAAGAATCAACGACCTGAACGAGCATCTGAAGATCCACAAAAAGGACAACCATTCCCGCCGCGGCCTGCTCAAAATGGTCGGCCGCCGCAGAAATATGCTCAACTATTTACAGAAAAAAGATATTGAGCGTTACCGCGCGATCATCGCAAAACTCGGCATTCGTAAATAACTTTGTCTCTGCGAAGTCAGGCGAGTGTCAAAACCTCGCCTGACTTCATTGAGTATATAGGCCCAAAAATCAAAAAGACAGCAGCGTAAAACGGCAGACCTCGGAAATAAGCAGTGAATCGAAGACCCGGAGTTCCGGATTTTGGATTAATTGCTCATTCCCGCCTCCGCTTTGTTTTTGCTGCATACAAAAATGAAACGGAGGTATTTCTTTTATGTTTGAAAATTACCGCGTGTTTGAGACAGAATTCGCCGGAAGAAAAATGACCTTTGAAACCGGAAAACTCTGCGCTCTCTCCAGCGCATCCGTGCTGGTTCGCTACGGCGAGACCGCCGTCCTTTGTAACGCCACCGCTTCCCAGACGCCGCGCGAGGGCATCGATTATTTCCCGCTCTCCGTCGATTTTGACGAGAAGCTCTATTCCATCGGCCGCATCCCCGGCTCCTTCCCGAGAAGAGAAGGCCGCCCGACCGACCGCGCGATTCTCGATTCCCGCGTCGTCGACCGTCCGATGCGCCCGCTTTTCCCCAAGGATATGCGCAACGACTGCTCGATCGTGATGAGCGCCCTCTCCGTCGATCCGGATAACCCCTATGCCATCTGCGGCATGAACGGCGCTTCCATGGCGGTCGCGATTTCCGACATCCCGTGGAACGGCCCGATCGCCGGCTGCCAGGTCGGCCTTGTCGGCGGCGAGATTGTTCTCAACCCGACCGCCGAGCAGGAGGCCGCCTCCGATCTGCATCTGATCGTCGCCTCCACCGCCGAGAAAGTCGTCATGATCGAGGCCGGCGCCAATGAGGTCGACAATGAGACGATGCTCAAGGCCATCATGGCTGCCCACAGAGAAAATCAGAAGCTGGTCGCCTTTATCAACGGCATCGTCGCCGAGATCGGCAAGCCGAAGTTCACGTTCCAGTCGATTGAAGTTCCGACCGAAATGTTCGAGGCCGTCAAGGAGTTTGCCGCGGACGATGTCCGTGAGGCCCTCAGCACCACGGATAAAAAAGAACGCGACGCGAATCTCGCGCCGATCGTCGCCGCCGTCCACGAAAAATTCGACGAGATTTGCTCGGACAATACCGCGAAGCTCGACGAGGCCATGTATAAGCTTCAGAAATATGTCGTCCGCAGATGGCTGCTCGACGACGGCAAACGCGCCGACGGCAGAGGACTCGACGAGATTCGTCCGCTGGCTGCCGAGGTCGGCCTGCTCCCGAGAGTGCACGGCTCCGGTCTGTTCACCAGAGGGCAGACCCAAGTGCTGACCATCGCCACGCTCGGCCTGATCAGCGACGCACAGGAGCTCGACGGCATCGACGGTGTCACCGAGAAGCGCTATATGCACCAGTACAACATGCCTTCCTACACGGTCGGCGAGACGAGGCCCTCCAGAGGACCCGGCCGGCGTGAAATCGGCCACGGCGCCCTCGCGGAGAGAGCCCTCGAGCCGGTCATCCCCTCCGTCGACGAGTTTCCTTATACCATCCGCATGGTCTCCGAGGTGCTTTCCTCCAACGGTTCCACGAGTCAGGGCGCGGTCTGCGGATCCACGCTCGCGCTGATGGACGCCGGCGTCCCGATCAAAAAGCCGGTCGCGGGCATCTCCTGCGGTCTCGTCACCGAGGGCGGACGCTGGATGACCATGGTCGACATTCAGGGACTTGAGGATTTCTTCGGCGACATGGACTTCAAGGTTGCCGGCACCAAGGACGGCATCACCGCAATCCAGATGGACCTCAAATGCGACGGCCTGACCGAAGACATCATCCGCGAGGCCCTCGAAAAGACCTATAAAGCCCGCCTGCATATTCTTGACGACGTGATGCTCAAGGCCATTCCGGCGCCGAGAGAGGAGCTTTCCAAGTACGCGCCCAAGATGCTCACGATCGTCATCGATCCGGAGAAGATCCGCGATGTCATCGGCTCCGGCGGCAAGGTCATCCAGAAGATCTGTGCCGAGTGCGACGTCAAGATCGATGTCGAAGAGGACGGCCACGTCTATGTCTCCGGCATCGACATCGAGAACGCCCGCCGCGCCATTCAGGTCATCGAGACCATCACCAAGGATCCCGAGATCGGCGCCATTTATAAGGGAAAAGTTACCCGCCTGATGCAGTTCGGCGCCTTCGTAGAGATCGCCCCCGGAAAAGAAGGCCTCTGCCACATCTCGAAGCTCGACACCAAGCACGTCGAGAAGGTCGAAGATGTCGTCAAGCCCGGTGATGAGATCGTGGTCAAGGTCGTCGAGATCGACAGCCAGGGCCGCATCAATCTTTCGAGAAAAGACGCCCTCGCCGATCTGGAAGCAAAACAGAAACGAACCAACGAGTAAAATCGCTTAAAAAAGACAAAAAGGACGGGAAACCGTCCTTTTTTTGTTTCCCGGGCGTGACAGAGGATACAGTTTTGTTATATTGCCGGGAGGGGCCTTGCAGGGAAAGACGGTTTTATTGTATAATACAAAAGATAATGGGAGTTTATGCGAAAAGGAAGCGGAAACCATGCGGGAGATCTATCTTGACAACAGCGCGACGACGCGGGTCTATCCCGAGGCCGCCGACGCCGCATACCGGGTGATGACCGAGGTCTACGGCAACCCCTCCTCGCTCCATAAAAAGGGCATCGAGGCGGAGCAGGTCATGACGAAGGCTCGCGGAAAGATCGCCGCGGCGCTCGGGGCGGACGCGGACGGCCTCGTCTTTACTTCCGGCGGCACGGAGGCCAACAACCTCGCCGTGATCGGTACCGCTTTGGCCAAGAGACGCCGCGGCAGCGAGATTGTCGCCTCGGCCTATGAGCACGACTCCGTCATGGAATCCCTCAAATATCTCGAGAGCGAAGGTTTCTCCGTCACCTATCTGAGGCCGGATGCTTCCGGCATCATCACGCCGGAGATTGTGACCGGGGCGGTCGGCGAAAAGACGATCCTCGTCACGGTCATGCTGATGAACAACGAGATCGGCGCGGTCAATCCGATCCGGGAGATCGCCGCCGCCGCGAAAGAGAAGAATCCGGAGGTCACGGTGCATACCGACGCGGTGCAGGCGTTCTGCAAGCTGCCGTTTCGCGCCGACAAACTGGGAGCCGACCTTGTGACGATCACCGCGCACAAGATCGGCGGGCCGAAAGGCTGCGGCGCGCTCTGGATGCGAAAGGGCTGCCGGGTCGCCGCGCGGAATCTCGGAGGCGAGCAGGAAAAACGGATCCGCGCCGGTACGGAGGCGGTGCCTCTGATCGCGGCGTTCGGCGCTGCGGCGGAGAAGGCCAAGGCGGATATGCCGCGGCTTCGGGCATCCGCGGAGGAGTTTGAGCGCCGCCTGTTCGAAGATCTTCAGGAGATCCCGGGGGTTCTCCGCAACTCCCCGGAGGATGCGTTCCCCGGAATCATCAATCTCTCCGTTCCGGGCATCCGCAGCGAGATCATGCTCCATTTCCTTGAGGAAAAGGGCATCTATCTCTCCAGCGGTTCGGCCTGCGCCAAAGGGGCGAAGAGTCATGTGCTCCGGGCCATGGGTCTGCCGCCGGAGCGGGTGGACAGCGCCCTGCGCATCAGTTACGGCAGGGAAAATACCCCGGAGGACGCGGATGCGCTCACAGAAGCCGTCCGGGAAGCCGTGCAGAGGCTCTGCCGGTGAACAAAAGGTATGAGAGACCCGGGGCCATGGGTCTGCCGCCGGAGCGTACGGATGCAATCCGGATGGACAGCGCCCTGCGCATCAGTTACGGCAGGGAAAATACCCCGGAGGACGCGGATGCGCTCACAGAAGCCGTCCGGGAGGCTGTGCAAAGGGTCTGCCGGGAATCGTTTGACTCTGAAAAGTGGAAAGTGAAACATCGGTATGAAAGAGATCATTTTACTCAAATGCGGAGAGATCGCGCTCAAGGGTCTCAACAAATCGGGGTTTGAGGACAGCCTGCTCAGCAACTGCCGGCGCCGCATCGCCGATCTGGGCGAGTTTGCCTACAAAAAGAGCCAGTCCACGCTCTACATCGAGCCGCAGAGCGAGGACATCGATCTCGACGAGACGGTCGGCCGTCTGCAAAAGATCTTCGGAATTGTGGCCCTGACACGTGCCGCGGCGGCGGAAAAAAATTTTCCGGATCTTGCAGAAACTGCAAAAATTTATCTTGCAGATATTCTGACGAAATGCCGCACTTTTAAAGTGGAGGCAAAGCGCTCGGATAAGAGCTTTCCGATGACCTCTCCGGAGATCAGCCGGGAGCTCGGGGGCGTTTTGCTGGAGCGGTTCCCTCACCTTAAAGTGGACGTCAACCATCCGGACATCGTCGTGATGGTCGAGATCCGGGAGCGCGCCGCTTACATCCATGGCAATCAGCTTCCCGGCGCGGGGGGCATGCCGGTCGGCACCTCGGGCAAGGCGCTGCTTCTGCTTTCGGGCGGCATCGACAGCCCGGTCGCCGGCTACATGATGGCGAAGCGCGGCCTCGAGGTGGAGGCGCTGCATTTTCAGTCCCCGCCCTATACCGGCGAGCGCGCGTGGCTCAAGGTCGAAACATTGGCCCAGCAGCTCTGTGACTACTGCGGCAAGATCGATCTCTTCTCCGCGGCTTTTACGGAGATTCAAGAGGAGATCAAGCGCAATTGTCCGGAGGAACTGTTTACGGTCATCATGCGGCGCTTCATGATGCGGGTGGCGCTCCGTCTCGCAGAGAAGGAGGGCTGCGGGGCCCTCATCACGGGCGAGAGCCTCGCGCAGGTGGCGAGCCAAACGCTTCCGGCCATCGCCTGCACCGACGCGGTCTGCGACATCCCGGTGTTCCGGCCGCTGATCGGCATGGACAAGCAGGAGATCGTGGAGATCGCCCAGAGGATCGGTACTTTTGAGACGTCGATCCTGCCCTATGAGGACTGCTGCACGGTGTTTACGCCGCGGCATCCGCGCACGAGGCCGACCATCGAAATGATCGAGGAGGCCGAAAGGGTGCTCGACATCCCGGCGCTGCTGGAGCGCTGCACGGTCACGCACACAAGGCTCAAATATGGCGTATAATTTCTCCGCGAGGAGAATTTCCAATCTCATTTTCAGACAGAAAGGGGAGATGATTTCATGCGTGCCGGTATTATCGGGATCGGCCGCGGGGAAGATGCCAAAAAGCAGCTTTCGCGGTCGATCGAGCTGATTCAAAAAGAACTTTCCGCATTGGGAATGGAAGCCGCGCAGGAAAGTATCGTCCCTGCGGACAAGCTCACGATCCATAAAATCGTCGCGGAGGCCCTGTCCGCAGTGAATGTGTTGATTTTGACCGGCGGGATGGGGGATGCCGAGGAGAATCTGGCGGTCACCGCCGTCTCCGCCGCCATCGGATTTCGCACGGTCATGAAGCATGGGGAGCTGTTCCCGGAGGGCGCGTCGATTCTCAGCAGTCCGCTCGGCGGCATCTCCGGCTGCGCGATCTCTGCGGGTACCCAGTGCATCATTTTACTTCCGTCGGATCCGGCAGCGCTTCCGTCGTTGCTGGTCCATAAGGTTTCCAGATATCTGGCCGAATTTGCCGGATGGCAGTATTCCCTGCGGAGCGTCCGCACGCTCGGCATGAGCGAAAAAGAGGTTTCCGACGCGGTGCTCCGCTATTTCGACCAGCAGAATCCGATCGTCGCGGTCTTTGGCGACGGCGCTGAAACCGCCATTCAGATCTTTGCGACCGGCGCGACGCGGGAGCTTGCCGCAGAATCCGCCTTTGCAGGACTCAAGCTGATCACCGGAAGGCTCGGAAAAGCGGTCTACGGGATCGACGTGGAAAACGTCGGTCAGGCGCTGGAACAGGAGCTTTCCCGCAAAGGGCTCTCCGCGGCGATCGCCGTCAACGGAGTTTCCCTTGCCGGGCTGCGGCGTCTCGGCGCTGCGGGGCGCTACGGCTCGCCGTTTATCGCGGCGGCGCCGGATGCGGCCAGTCTCGGTTCCCCGGAGAAGCTGATCCGCAAATACGGCGCCGCAAGCCCTTGGACCGCGGCCCTGCTCGCGGGCGAAGCCTGCAAAAAATTCAATGCCGGAATCGGGCTTTCCATTGCAGCGTCCGAAAATGCCCCGGAGAAGGGCGCGGAGGTTGCCGTGGCCATCGGCAACAACGTCTGGACCGAGCATGTCGATCTGCCGAAGGAGGGCACGGGGGCGCTCGTGTCCGCCGCGGAGTTCACCCTGATGCATCTGGCCCGGGCCGCGGCTTCCGCCTATCCGAAGACGTTGGCGGATGCGGTTCCGCTCAAGGACGCCATCTCCGGAAAAGCGCGCTTCCATTCCAAACAGCCGCGGCGCAAATGGTACGCGAGATTCATCCCGATGAAGGGCGATTCCAAGGCCGAGCTCCTGAGAAAAGGCGTATTTTATCTCTGCGTGCTGGTGTTTGTCGGCTCGATGGGGTATCTGGGCTCCCAGCTGCTGGATTCCTCGGCGCAAAAGAAACTCGCCTCCGATCTGCGCTCTCTGGTCGGAATTACGGGCGACGCGGTCGAACTGTCGAACGGCTACGAATGTTTGTCCCAATATGCCGCCCTTTATGAACTCAACAACGATCTGATCGGCTATCTCTCCATCGACGGAACGAACGTGGATTACCCGATCATGCAGACGACGGAGCCGGGCTACGACGGCAAAAAGGGCCAATATTATCTCCGCCGGGATTTTTACAGCGAATATACCCTCTACGGCACGCCGTTTCTGGATTACCGCTGTGACGTCCTGCCGGATGAGATGAGCGACAACCTGATCATCTACGGCCACAACATTTACGACGACGGCCAGATGTTCAGTGAGCTCCTGAATTACGAGAAGCTGAAATATTATAAAGAACATCCGCTAATCCACTTTGATACGATCTACGAAGAGCATGATTGGCTGGTCGTGGGCATCATCATCACAAACGCCTACGAGAAAGACGGCCCGATCTGGGATTACACCAACTTCATCAACGCGAAGAACGAGACCGCCAAGGAGGAGTTCCTTTCCGAGATCGAAAAGCGCACTCTGATCGTGACAGGCGTCGATTACAATACGAGCGACACCTATCTGACGCTCTCGACCTGTTCCTACGACTTCAATGACGCCCGCTTCGTGATCCTTGCCAGAATGGTCCGGGATGGCGAAGATGTCGACGCGATCGACACCTCCGTCGCCTACTATAATCCGAATCCGCTGATGCCGGAAGCTTGGTATACGGCCATTTCTCAGAATCAGGCCGCCGATTCCGATGCGGTCTATGAGGCCGAAACGAGCTCGGAGGCGGAGGAGAGCGAGGAAGAGGAGAGCGAAGAGGAAGAGTCGTCGTCCTCCAAAGCGGAATCCTCCTCTAAGGCGGAATCGTCTTCCAAGGCGGAGTCCTCGTCGGCGCCGGAGTCCTCATCGGCCCCGGAATCGTCTTCAGTGCCGGAGTCCTCGTCGGTGCCGGAATCCTCGTCCGAGGCGGCATCTTCGTCGGCGCCGGAATCCTCGTCCGAGGCGGCATCCTCGTCGACGCCTACATCCTCGTCGGCGCCTACATCCTCATCGGCGCCCGTATCCTCGTCGGCGCCTGCATCCTCGTCGGCGCCTACATCCTCATCGGCACCCGTATCCTCGTCGGCGCCGGAGGTCTCCACCGGGTCGCTGTCCGGCAGCGGGCTTCCTCTCTCCTCCGAGACGGCTTCATCGGACGGAGAAGAATAAAAAAAATATCCCCGCGCCTTCCCACCGCGGGGATTTCCCTTATATGCGGCTCCGTTCCCGGACCGGCGAAAAGCCTCCGTCGGACGGAAGCCCGGTGGTCGGAAAGGAGGGATCGGTTTGTTAAAAAGTAAATGGAAACATAAACTAATCGCGCCCCTGCTTGCGACGCTGGGGCTGCTGCTCGCCGTGGGAGCGGGCTTCGCCGTCTATTTTACCTCGGATTCCGGGCAGGAGTGGTTTGATTCTTTCCTGAACGGCGGACGTTTTTCCGGTGCGGCATCTTTTTCTGCGGAGGAGTCCTCCTCGGAAGAGGAATCCTCGTCCGAAGCGGCGTCCTCGTCAGCGCCGGAATCCTCGTCCGAAGCGGCGTCCTCGTCAGCGCCGGAATCCTCGTCCGAAGCGGCGTCTTCGTCGGCGCCGGAATCCTCGTCCGAAGCGGCATCCTCATCGGCGCCGGAATCCTCGTCCGAGGCTGCGTCCTCATCGGCGCCGGAATCCTCGTCCGAGGCTGCGTCCTCATCGGTATCCATCAAAGTTCCGAGGACGGAATCCTCCTCGGCAGTAGAGGAAGAGGAGGAAGACGACGAGGCGGAGAGCGAGCTTCCCGATCTCGAGGATGAAAGCCCTTATTATGAGAGCTCTCTCGAAAACACGGCCACGGTAAACGGCAAAAAGATGACCGAATTCGACGCCGTCTGCCAGATCGTCATGGCGGAGATCGGAGGAGGCGGCCCGGAGGAGGCCATCAAGGCGCACGCGGTCGCCACGTTTACGTACATAAAAAGGTGCAACAACAATCTGACTGCCTATCTCAAGACGCCGGTCACCTCCGACGTCAAGGCTGCAGTCCGGGCGGTCATCGGCTGCGTGATTCTGGACGACCAGTCCGACGGCTATATCTACGCGGTATACAGCGCGGAGTCCTGCGGCGTCACAGCTGCGGCGGAGTGGGTCTGGGGTTACGAGAACCGCAACCTGCTCTCCGTGGAGAGCGAATACGACACCTCGACCTATACCCTCAAGATGGACGCGGACGAATTTGCGGAACAGGTCTCCGACAGCTTCGGCATCGATCTGGAGGGAGATCCCGGCGATTGGATCGAGATCCTCAGCTATTGGGAGGACAGCGATTATATCAACAAGATTCGGCTCGGCGATACGACCATCACGGCCCGCAAGCTCCGGGAAAACTGCCTCGGTTCCACCGTGCTCAAATCGACCGCCTTCACCGTCAGTTATAAGAGCTCAACCGACCAGATCATCTTTGAATGCGAGGGCTACGGTCACGGCGTCGGTCTTTCCCAGTACGGCGCAATCGACTATGCGGAAAACGACGGCTGGAGCTTCAAAAAAATTCTGCTCCACTATTATTCCAACTGCTACCTCTCGATGGAAGAATAAAATTTCAAAAGGAAAAGCCGGGGTTTATGTCCCGGCTTTTTTGTTTGGATCGTTTTTCTTCTTTGCCGTATCAAGAAGAAGTCGGGTGCGCCGTGCCGTCGTCGGCAGCGGATCACAGGCCTGCGAAGATAGGCCTATGCCTGAAAAAGCGATTTCCCCTCTACGCGCCCTCCTATGAGAAGCGTCTCCGCCGAGGATCGGGGGCAGGAGAATAACCTTACGGGTTTGCGGCCTTCCGTATCGGGCTCTCCATCGGGGATAGGCTTCCCCCCACCGGTTACGGAGCTTTCTTATAAGGACTTATGCCGCGGGGAGGGAAAAAGGATTCTCTGTTCGTTGCGACGCCTCTTTTATGTGGGGAACTGCCCTCATAAAGACAAAAAAAGACGGGACCGAAGTCCCGCCTTTTTTGAATCCCGAAGGGGAATCAGGCAATGTTGTGATAGCCGGCGTACTCTTTGAGGAAGCCATACTTGAGAAGAAGGACGTTGCCTTCGGCATCGGCGGCAGTCTTGATCGAGAAGGTATCGAGGATATCTTTGACGGTCATTTGATTGTCGATCATGTACTGAAGTTCGGTCTGGTTGTCTTCGTTCTTAAAGAGCTTCTCTTCGGTAGAGCCGAGAGTCAGAGTAGAGTTGCTGTTGCGGAGGGTGCGCATACCGTTTTCATCGCGGCCCTGGAGGACATAATAGGTGTCCCCGGCGGCATTGGCGGTGGCAAGATCGGTATAGCCAAGGGTATCTCTTTCGTAGATGGCGACTTCGGCAACAAGGCCGCCGCCGTCGGTGATCTTACGGGAAGCACGGTTGAGGCAGACAACCAGTTTCAGATCCGCAAACTCGGTGCAGAAGTTGAAGTCACCGGTGGAATCCATGAAGCCGGCGATCGGGCCGTAGCCATAGGAGCTGACAAGGACGTTTTCAATCGCGGTGACCTTGCCGATGCCCTGAGTCTGAGACTCGGTGGCGACATCGCCTCTGACCCAGCCGCCGTTTCCATCGTTCAGCCAGGCATAACCGTTGGTGTAGTCATAGGAGTTGACGTATTTGCCGTCGACCAGAGTGTTGGTCATGGCAAGCACGCCGGTGACATAATCGTGGAGACCAAAGACGTCGACAGCGGCGCGGATCGGATCGGTCGCGGAAGCGGAGCAGACCCAGACATCAATGCCGTTGGAATCAAGAGTCTTCCACAGTTCGACGATGTTCTGAGAGACCTGAATACCGGAGGTCCAGCTGTACTCGACATGGCCAACTTTGGAGGTGGCGTCGATGTCGGCCGGAGTGCTCCAGGTAACGGTGGAGGTCTCAACAGCTTTGTAGGTGGTGTGAGAAGCGGTGGCCAGCGTGTAGACCTCGTCTTCGGTCATACCGGTGAACCAGTACAGAACCCAAGGATAGGCGACGTCGGCGGATTCGGCATCATAGACGACATCATAAAGGGTGCGCATCTTGGTGGCGAATTCCTGCCACTGAGTGTCGGCCTGAACGGTGGCCTGCTGATCGGCATCAAGGCCGGCGGCAGTGAACGGGCCGTACGTCGTGTAGAGGTACGTATAGGCGGTGGTAATGTCGTCGATCCAATCTTGGTAGCAGCCGTTGCCGTAGCCAAGATCGGTGCGGTCCTCCTGGAGATCGCCGAGGCCGGTCTCAAGGATGGCGGGCAGCTCTTCAGGCGTGAAAGCGAAAGCCATGACCTGAAGCTGATAAACAGCGAGCTGCTCTTCAACGTCGAAGATGGAGCAGGTGTTATCAAAGTCGAAAATCACATACGGATGAGCGTCGGCATCGTAGCCTTCGGAGAATTTGCCGTAGGAGGCGACGAGATCGTTGATGCCGGCTTTGACGTCGTCGGCCCAATCCTCACGGACGGCCGCATACTGACGGGAATGATAGCCGTTATAAACTTTAAGGAAGCCATACTTGAGGGCAAGGACGTTGCCTTCGTCATCAGCGGCAGTCTTGATCGAGAAGGTATCGAAAATATCTTTGACGGTCATTTGATTGTCGATCATGTACTGAAGCTCGGTCTGGTTGTCTTCGTTCTTAAAGAGCTTCTCTTCAGTGGAACCAAGGGTCAGCGTAGCGTTGCTGTTGCGAAGGGTGCGCGTGCCGTTTTCATCGCGGCCCTGAAGGACATACAGGGTATCGCCGGCGGCATTGGCGGTAGCAAGATCATAACCAAGGGTATCTCTCTCGTAGATCGCGACTTCGGCAACAAGGCCGCCGCCGTCGGTGATCTTACGGGAAGCACGGTTGA
>DAOSWK010000010.1:27440-33203 GCA_035593545.1 Oscillospiraceae bacterium
CGAAGATGGAGCAGGTGTTATCAAAGTCGAAAATCACATACGGATGAGCGTCGGCGTCGTAGCCTTCGCCATTAACACCGTAAGTATCGACGAAATCGTTGACGGCGACTTTGACGTCGTCAGCCCAATCGTCACGCTCAAGATGGACGCCAGTTTCTTCCGGAGTGGGTTCGCCGGAAGTTGCCTCGCTGGAAGGTTCTTCAACGGGCTCTTCGGTACCTGTGCAGGCCGCGAAGGAAAGAACCATCAGCAGAGCGAGGAGAATAGCCAGAATTTTTTTCATAGTGACACTCCTTACGTTTTTTGTCATTTACGCTCTTTTGATAAACACACGGTCCGGGTCACTCAAAACCTGTCCGCACGTTCACCTCTGTATCATAACCCGAGATTTCGTCTTTGTCAACAATCGTGACATGGTTGTAACCGCTGTTTAAAGCGAAGTTAACAAAAACTAACATTTTGTAATAGCAGAGATTGACAAGAAAAATCCGGGGCATTTTGCCCCGGAAAAGCAGGCCTCCGGCCGTCAAAAAACAGAGTTCGGCCGTCAGCGGCAATATTCAAAACGGATGTGTCCGCCGAAAGGGGAATAGGAGAGCCCGGTGATTTTTCCGGACCCGGCAAAGTAGGAAGTTTCGTAGAAAACGGGGAGCGCGGGCATCTCCTGAAGCAGCATTTCCTCGGCGAGGACGTAATTTTCCACCGATTCCTCAAAGCTGCCCGAATCCGCGGCGTCGCGCAGGGCGGCGCTGAACTTTGTGTCGGAAGATGCGGTTCCGTCGGCGCCGGTTTCGTCCGTTCCGACAAAGCCGGAGAGGATGGCGGCCGGATTGTTGTACTGCGGCGTCCGGGAAACGAGCGCGATCTGATAGGTTCCCGAGGAGACGGCGGCGGAGATCTCCTCCTCGGATGCCGGAACGAGATTGACGAACGTGGCGAGGTTCTCTTGGATGGACTTTTGCAGGTAGCCCATGACGCCGAGGAATTCCTCCGGACAGAGGATCGAGAGCGTCGGCAGATTCTCGCTGCCGAGCTCCGCAAGGCCATCTTTCAGCAGTTCTCCGGCGAAATCGGCGTCGTAGCCGAAGCCGACGAAGCTGTCGCCGGCCTGTTCCCGGTAGCTGATGCCGCCGATCGTGACCGCGCCGGGGACGTAGGCATCCGCAATGCGCAAATTGCCGGGCAGGTCGGCTTCCATCAGACTCTTGTCCGCGGCGTAGGCGAAGGCGCGGCGGATGTTCTTTGAGGAAAAATAGTCGTCGTTCTCGTTGAAAAGGAGCATCCAGAGCGTATCCTCGGTGCCGCCGATCCGGAAGCCGCTGTCGTAAAGGGCCGAAAGATCCGCATAATCGGCGACGGCGCCGTCGATTTTTTCTTCGGTCAGCCGGGAATAGGGGTCATAATCCTCCTCGTCCCGGACGTAAACATAGATATCCTGATAAAACAGATTTCCGCCGTGATAGTTTGGGTTCGGCGAGAGCACATAGTAGGAGGAACTCACTCTGCGGACGTAATACGGCCCGTTGAACAGGATGTAATTGAGATTCTGTCCGTATCGGCCGCGGGTGCCGTCGAAAAACGCCTCATTGCACGGGGAAGCCGCCGCCGTCGTCAGCAGCTCCGGGAAGAGCGCATCCGGGTAGGCGAGATCGATGACGACGGTATGCTCATCCGGCGCGGAGACGCCGAGCTTTGAGACGTCGGCATTTTCATAAAGAATCTCCTCCGCGCCGCTTATGGCGATAAAATCGCTGCGCAAAGGCGCGCCGGTCTCTTTCTCAAACAACCGGTGAAAGGCGAAGACAAAGTCGTCCGCCGTAAGAGCGGTTTCGCCGTCGCTCCACATGAGGTTGTTCCGGAGCGTAAACGTATAGGTGAGGCCGTCTTCGGAGACCTCCCATTCCTTTGCCGCGCCGCCGATAATATTGCCGTCCTCGTCCTTCTTGAGCAGACCCTCGAAGCAGTTTTCGATGATCAAAAGCGCGGACTCGGCGGAGGCAAGCTGGGGATCATAGGTGTCGAGCGCGGCGCGGATGTCGAAGCCCATGGTGGAGTTGACGGTGGAACAGCCGGAAAGGCAGGGCAGTACCGCCATCAGAATCGCCAGCAGCAGTGCTTTGAATTTCATGGAATGCCCCTCCTTTTCTTTGTCCGCCGCCCGGAAATCTCGGCCGGCCGCGGGAACTCACACGCCCGAAGGCGGCCGGGTACGGAATCTATTTTACCATCCGTGTTTCGCTTTCGCAACGGAACGGAAGAAATTCTTAAAAGGGGATTCCCGGAGAAACGGTTGATTAAATAAAATTTTATGATAAAATAGATACATTATAAAGCAACAGCGGAGTCCGGCATGTGTTTCTGCCGGTTTTTGCCTTTTCAGAGGCTTGTCCGAATTGTTTGAACGGGAGGGAATCGTATGAACTGTAAAAGCTGCGGGGCAGAGCTGCCGGATGATGCGACATTCTGCGGATACTGCGGGGCAAAGGTACGGGAAGACAGCAAACGCGACGATGTGTATCAGGAGGTTCCGCCGGAGTATTCCGAATACCGGGAAGCCGCGCCGGTTCGTCAGGATCCGTCCTATGCAGGCGGCCGGCCGAACGGAAATTTCACCCTTTATCTGGTTCTTGCCATCGTCTCCACGTTGCTCTGCGGATGCACCTGCTTCAGCCTGATCCCAGGCGTCCTTTCCATCATTTTTGCCGCCCAGATCAACGGCAACAACAAAATGGGCAACTATGAAGAGGCGGATAAGGCGGCCAAGCGGGCCCTGATCTGCATCATCATCACCGTTGCGGTCGGCATTCTGACCATCGTCATCGGGCTGCTCTCCGGCGGCGTGGGTATACTCGAGAATGTCACGAACGACATTGAGAATTACGAATATTACGGGTATTATTGAAAATGAAATCGTTCAGGCTCCGGCGCCCGGATTTCGGAAAGATCGGGGCGCGGGCCGCTTTTGCCGCCATATTCTGCGTACTGGCGGGCGCCGGGCTTTTTTGGATATGGAATACCGCGGACGGCACGGGGATCGGCTTTCCCTGTCTGGTACATGAGCTGACAGGACTGTACTGCTCCGGCTGCGGCGCATCCAGAGCGCTCCGGGCCCTTTTGCACTTCCAGTTTTATAAGGCGCTGCGGTACAATGCGGCGTTCACGCTGCTTTTTCCGTTTTTGGCCGCCTATTTTCTCGCGGTCGGATACAGTTTTGTGCGGTACGGAGAGGACCGCGTCTCCTGCCGGGTGCCGGTAAAGCCGCTCTGGGTGATCCTTGCGGCGGTGCTGGCGTTCGGCGTTCTGCGGAATCTGCCGGCCTTTTCGTTTCTCGCGCCGACCTTCGTCTGAACGCCGATTTTTCATTCACGAAAGGAACCGCCTATGTTGTGCGCCAACTGCGGGAAAGAAGTCCCGGAGGGCTATGCCTTCTGCCCGAACTGCGGAAGAAAACTGGGGCGGGGGGATGTCTCCTCCCGGCCGCCGAGACCCTCCGCCGAGGAGATCGCGGAGGCAATCCGCACCGACACCCGCACCTCCGCCATCCTCTGGATCGTCATCGGCAGCCTCCAGATTCTCGGCTGTGTCACGATCATTGCGGGCGTCTGGGACCTCATTCTGGGCATCCGGCGCCTCAATCTCAGCAAAACGATCGCGCCCGGCAACGAGGAGGTCTATCGGGCCTTCGACGGCGGGATGACCGACATCATCATCACCGTCGCGCTCAACGTGCTCCTCGGCGGGATGATCTTTGCGCTCCTGTGCATATGGGATTATTTCATCCGGGACAGAGTTCTTCTGAACGCCTCCGTCTTCCGCGGCTGAGCATCCGAAATCCGTTTCCAAAACCGCTTTCCTTTTCGTCCGGAAAGGAGAGGCGGCTTTTTTCTGCGCTTTTTTCGGAAAGTTCGCCGGTTTGGAAGAAAAGCCGAAAAAAATCCCCTCCGCGGAAAACGGAGGGGACAAAACCCGCTTCGGGGCAATTATTTCTTATCGACGGAATCAATATAGGTGAGCAGGTCGAGCACGCGGCAGCTGTAGCCCCATTCGTTGTCGTACCAGGAGACCAGTTTGACGAAGGTGTCGCTCATCTGGATGCCGGCCTTGGCGTCGAAGATGGAGGAGCGGGAGTCGCCCGTAAAATCGCTGGAGACGACGTCCTCGTCGGTGTAACCGAGGATGCCCTTCATACTGCCCTCGGAGGCCTTCTTGAGCGCGGCGCAGATCTCTTCGTAGGTGGCCGGTTTCTCGAGGTTGACGGTCAGGTCGACGACGGAGACATCCAGCGTCGGAACGCGGAACGCCATGCCGGTGAGTTTGCCGTTCAGCGAAGGGATGACCTTGCCGACCGCTTTGGCGGCGCCGGTGGAAGACGGAATGATGTTGCCGTTGGAAGCGCGCCCGCCTCTCCAGTCCTTTTTGGAGGTGGCGTCGACGGTCTTCTGCGTGCCGGTGACGGCGTGAACGGTGGTCATCAGGCCCTCTTTGATGCCGAAGTTATCGTTGATAACCTTGGCAAGCGGAGCGAGACAGTTGGTGGTGCAGGAGGCGTTGGAGAGGATTTCAATGTCGGGGGTATAGGAATCGTTGTTGACGCCCATGACGAACATCGGCGCATCCTTGGAGGGGGCGGTGATCAGAACCTTGCGCGCGCCGGCCTCGATATGGGCGCGGGCGGTGTCGATCGTCTTAAAAACGCCGGTGGACTCGACAACATATTCGGCGCCGATCTCTCCCCATGGAATCTCCTTCGGGTCCTTGCGGTCGAAGACGACGATTTCCTTGCCGTTTACGACGAGCTTGCCGTCTTTCGCGTAAATTTCGCCGTCAAATTTGCCATGAACGGTGTCGTATTTGACCATATAAGCCATGTACTCGGCGTCTTCAAAAGGATCGTTGACACCGAGAATTTCATATTTCTCAGGCTCGGCGGCCGCAGCGCGAAAAACCAGTCTGCCGATTCTTCCGAAACCATTGATACCGAGTTTAATCATAGTAAATTCCTCCCATTGAAATTTTATATGGCCTTATTCTATCTTATAATGGTCGCCCATGCAAGAAAAGATTCCGATTTTCCCTCTTGTGTTGAAAAATAAAAGCCGTGCCGTCATAATTTTGGTAAAATTTGAAAGCACTTCCGTAAAGTAAAATTAAGGAAAAATTCATTTTGGAAACCTTGCATTCATTGAAAAATATTTTATAATTTGAGTATAAGATAAAAATAAAGAAGGGTGAAAATGCCAAAAAAAAGATTGAGAAGCGGAAGAACGGTCGGAACGGAGAAACTCTCCCAGATGGCGGATGCTCTTTCCTTTCAAGTACGGGAAGCTCTGGCCTGCCAGTTCGGGAGCCTCCACAATCTAAGCGCCGGAGACGCCGATTCCGCAGCCTCGATCATTTCAGAGAATGCGTATCACATCCTTCGCGCCAATATGGATTTTGCGGAGTATTGCCGGATCATCTCCGGTACGGAGCAGGATTTTCCCAAAAAAATCGAAGTATGCCGTGAGATGCGCGAGCTTTGCAAGGCAATGGAGTTTTTCGCCGTCCGTCTTAAAAAGACCTTCGGCACCCGAATTCCGAAGAGTTTTCTGTATGTGGATGCCGACCCGGAAAAATTCCGAAGCACCGTGCTCAATCTGGTGCTCAACGCATTCAAATATTCAGGAAACGGCGCGAGCATCGACATCCGCCTTTCCGCGACCAGAAAATATGCGAAAATTTCCGTCCGGGATAACGGGCCCGGTATGCCGCCGGAGGTACTGG
>DAOSWK010000097.1:0-6030 GCA_035593545.1 Oscillospiraceae bacterium
CTACCTCTCGCTTCAGAGCGCCGGCTCCGAATATGTCGGAACAACTTCCGTCCTGCCGTTGTCGATCATGTAATAGCCGTCGCCCTCAAACGCGTCCCGCGTCATCACATGCGCGATGGCGATCCGGGCGGATTTGTACGGGGCCTCCGGAATCTCGGTATCCCCGTTCATCTCGAAGGAAACGGTGCCGGAAGTTGTTCCGACATATTCGGAGCCGGCGCTCTGAAGCGAGAGGTAGAAGATCGCCGCCGCATCGCCGTTTTCCAGCAGGAAAGCGGTTGTGGCGTCGGTGAAGGAGGCCTCCGTGATTGAGCTGACCAGAAGCTCCGCATCGTCGGCGCCGTTCTCAAGTTCCACGGTGATGCCGGAGATCGGCGTGTCGCCGGAGACGGAATAGGAAAGTGTCTTCGGTTTTTCCGTCTCTGCAATGGGTTCCATCTCTTCGGGAACGGATTCCTCTTCCGAAACGGCCTCGGAGGTTTCTTCCGTCAGAGCGGAGGTCTCAGCCGCAGAGCTTTCCGCCGAGACGCTCTCCGCCACCCATTGGGCGGTGGCGGTGTCGTTGCCCGCGATCACCACGGAGGTGCCCTCCGGGATCACGGTGTTTACGGAGCCGATCAGCCATCCGGCAAAGGTATATCCGGTTCTGGTAAACGTATTTTCGGCGAGCGTGATGGTCTCGCCGGACTGGTAGGTTTCCGTATAGGAAGTTCCTTGACCGTCGCCGGGCCGATAGGTCAGTTCGACGCCGGCATCCGTCCAAGTCGCCTTGATGACAAGACCGTCCCGCACGGTATATTTGTCGCCGGGCTGCATGACCGTACCGTCGACATCCCATCCCGCGAAGGAGAATCCCGTGAACGTGTAAGGATTCTCCGGAAGGGTGTAGGTCTTGTCATATTTTGCGTAGAAGTCGTCCGGATCGGTTCCCTTTGCCTCCGTCGTTCCGGAGCGGAAGAAGACCTGATAATCGCCGTCGTGGATCCAGACGGCGGTCAGCGTCATGTTGTAGCTCGTGTTGAAGGGCGCCTCGCTGACGTCGATCGTATCGCCCGTCTCAAAGGTATTCCCGACTTTATCCATCCAGCAGACGAAGCGGTAATCGTCTTCCTCGTATTCCGCGAAATCCTCAAAGACGGAATCCGGGTCCTCTGCTTCAAAGTCCTCCGAATAGGTCTTTTTCTCGGAATTTTTGCCCGCGTCGCCGGCGCTGTATGTGACGCCGTAGCTGATGGTGTCGTCATCATCGTCATCGTCGTCCTCCCAGATGGCGGTCAGTTCGAGGGCGCCGTCCTCAAAGCGGCGATACTGAACGGTGTCTCCGGGATCGTATTCCTTGCCGTTCTGGTCCTCCCAGTGGTCGAATTCATACTCATCCTCGAGATATTCGTCATAGTCGTCGAAGACGGCGCTCGGACGGAGAATGGTATAGTAGTCGCCCTCATCGACATTTTTGCTGACTTTGGTCACGCTTTCGTTTCTGTCGGCGCTTCCCGCTTCATAAGTAATCGTATAGTTGTCGGCGAAAGCGACCGCCGCGGTGGAAAAGAGCAGCATGGCCGCAAGAAGAACGGCCAGAAAGCGGCGTATGATTTTCACAAGAACATCCCTCCGATTTTGTAAATTCCCACAGAACAGATGGACCGCGGACCGGCCCGCAAAGATAAAACGAAGCCCCCGGACGGCTCCGGAGGCTTGTTTTTACAGAGAAGAAGTCATTCCTTCTTCAAAAAGTTGTTCCAACTGCTGTAAGTTTCGTCCTCGTCCCCGGGGGTGGCGACGTCGAATCCTTTTTTCGCCTCAAAGTCGGAGGCGGACTCAAAGTTGTCGTTGTAATAATGCGGAACGGGAGCGGGGGCTTCCTTGGCCGCGGCTTTTTCCGGGTAAGGTTCCCGGCGAGTCAGCCGCTCGGCCGCCTTCTGTTCTTCCTTGGCATTTCTGCCGCGGACCACGAGCAAAACCACCACGAGGATGGCAAAGATCAGAACGCCGCCGATGGCGATCCAGACCCAGAGCGGAAGTCCGCCGCCGGCCGATTCATTGACTTCCAGCCAGACGATCAGGAACGGAGAGAGACTTGTGAAATCCATATCGAAGGTCTCGGCATTGGTGTTGGAGACCAGCTGAACCTCCACGATGGTGCCGGCCTCGGAGAGATAGGCGAAGCTGTTCGGCACTTCGGTGCTGTCCTTGATGACAACGCGGCTGACACCGTTTTCGGTTTCGAAGCCAAGGAAGCTTACTTCGCTCTCCTCGCCGGATTCGCTGTCAAAATAGAGCGCTTTCTTGCCGTCCGGCAGATAGTAACCGTCACCGGTAAACTGATCCAGCGTGGTGACATGGACCATGGCAAGAGAGGATTCGTCATATCCGGAGGCGGGAATTTCGATGCTGCCCTGCATGGCGAAGGAGGCGACTCCGGAGACAGGTTCACTGTACGTGCTGCCGTCCACCAGAAGGGAGAGATCGAATGCAGCGATGGCGTCGCCGCTGCTGATCAGCGCGGCGGTGGTGTCGTCGTCGGCGTTGCTGCCGTTGATGGCGGTCACCCAAAGCTGGGCGTTGCCGATGTCGTCATCGAGCACCGCGGAGATCCCGGAGACCGGGGTCTCGCCGGAAATGGTATAAGAAAGGGTGTTGTTGGTTTCCTCTTCGGATTCGGATTCGGATTCTTCCGGCTCGGAACTTGTCTCTTCAGGTTCGGAGCTGGATTCCGGCACGGAACTGGATTCCGGCACGCTGGTGGCGGCTTCCGAGGTGGCGATGGCGGTCCACTGCGCGGTGGCGGAGTCGTTGCCGTTGATCGTCACGGAAGTGCCCGCGGCCAGCGTCTTGCTGACGGAGGCAATCCACCATCCGGCGAAGGTATAGCCGTCGCGGGTGAAGCTATTGGCCTCGAGCTTGATCGTGGTACCGGCCGTATAGGTCTTCGTATAGGAAGTGCCGGTGCCTTTGCCCGGGCTGTAAGTAAGGGTCACGTTGGCGACGGCGGTCCAAGTGGCCTTGATCGTCAGGTCGTCTTTAACGGTGATCGTATCGCCGGCCTTTTTGATCGTGCCGTCCACATCCCATCCGGCGAAGGTGTAGCCGCTGAGGGTGTAGGGGTTGCTCGGCAGGGTGATGGTGTCGCCGTAATCCACGCTCTTGGTCGTGGGGTTTGTGCCGGTGGCGCTGCTGTTTCCGGAGGAAAATTTGACCGTGCAGACATCGTCGTTTTCATCCCACTGGGCGGTCAGCGTGATCTCATCGTCGTCGTTGAAGGCCTCTTCATCGATCGTATCGCCGGCGTCGTAGTATTCGCCTTTGTAATCGCTGTCGCCCTTGGTGATCTTCCAGCAGTCGAAATCCCAGCCGTCGTAATCGTCGGAATCGAAGATCTTGCTGACTTTCGGGGCGGTGAAGTCGCCGTCGGTATATTTGACGACATCGTCCGCGTCGCCGGCTTCGCCGATCTTATAAGTGATCTCGTAATCGCCGTCGTCATCGTCGTCTTCTCTCCAGACGGCGGTCAATTTCAGCACGTCGCCCTCGTCGGCGTCGTCGATTGTGTCGCCGGGATAGACTTTGTCCTCATCGTCCCCGTCGCCGTCTACGTCAATGTTGGATTCCCAGTAACGGAACGTCCAACCGTCGTAGTCGTCTTCATCCCAGACGTCGTCGGGTTCCAAAATGTCGACGCCGTCGTCGACATCATCTTCATCATAATACTTTATTTCGGTTTCCAAATCATCATCATCCGGGCCGTCGCCGACTTTGTACCAGATAGTGAGATAATGGGTGGAGGCCTTCGCGGTCACGACGGCATCGAGCGCATCGGGCAGAAAAGAGCCGCCCACGCCGAGAACCATCAGTGCCGCGAGGCACAGCGCAGCCAAATTTTTAAAGAGTTTCACACAACATACCTCCTAAATTTGGAATATATTTCTACAGTATGGATTATAACACACGGGTTCTACAAAGTCACTACCGCAAATTATTAAATTCTTTTTAAAAACAAAGAACGCAAAGAAGGATTTCAGGTGGTTCGGGATGAATTTCTTCTTCTGCGGAACGAGGAAACTACTTGTCAAGAAAAAGCCAATTTGTTATAATATACCCGCGCGCCGCTGTGGTGGAATGGCAGACACCGCGGACTTAAAATCCGCTGCCCGTTGAAGGCATACCAGTTCGAGTCTGGTCAGCGGCACCATCGGGCCACGGCCCGGATGCAAATTACGCACTCACATCTGTGGGTGCGTTTTGCTTTATGCCCCTGCCGAAGCCTGAGCACGAACGGAGCGGAAGGCCCGCCGGGCGGAATCCGGATGCCGTTCGCTTGAAGCTTGGCCGGAAATCCGCATCAAAAGGAAACATTTGATGATCGGAATCGAACAGGTCCCGGGCCTGCGTGTGAAACGTCCTTATGCCAATAAGGGCGTTTCTTTTTTCCACGCATGCCTGGAGGGTACTTGCTCCTTCGGCGCCGGACGGATATCTTGGGGAGACCCGTACCGGGCACCTTAAGTTAAGTGGAAAATTCAGGCGGTTTTCCTGCGGCTTCCTAAAAAATTGCCGAAAAAAAGCAAGCTCCGTTCGGAAGCTTGTTTTTTTAAAAATGAAAAGAAAAAACCGACGATTTTCCGCCTGTTTTTTTCTGCGCAGAGCCGTAAAAAAATCGTTTTTCAGGGCTCCGCGTACGGGATTTCTACCGGAACAATCCCCCCAAAAGAGCGATTTTGTCGCCCCGGTGTCTGACCGGTGATCTTTTTTTGAGAAGAACGGCGAGAGGAGCCGGACCGCCGCGCGCCGGAAGTCGGAACCCTTCCGATGCGTGATTCCCGGGGGATTAAGAACGTGCGGGCACCAAAATTGACAAACAGAAAGCCAATTCTCTGTATCCTTTCCGGTCCCGTGGGGGTACGGAGCGAAAACAGCGGGCTCGGGTCAATCGTTCTTTTCTATTATGTAGGGATGTTGGCCGTCGAAGCCGAGCCGGTCGATCGGCAGAATGGGTTTTGGAGGAATCTCCGGCTCCCGGAGCACTTTCTCCAGCGTGACGGTATCCTGCCACATGCCGAATTTGTAGCCGGTATGGATGAAGCGGCCCGATTCCCGGAATCCGAATTTCCCATGAAAGCGGACGCTTGCCTCATTGGAGGCGTTGATGATCGCGTAATCCATATAGAAATTCATCGCCGTCAGGCACTCGAGCAGGGCGGTGTAGAGCTTTTGCCCAACGCCGGCCCCGCGGCAGTCCTCTCGGAGATAGATCGAAGATTCCACCGTCCAGTTATAGGCGGCGCGGGTGTAGTTCGGCGAGCCGTAGGCATAGCCGAGAATTTCGCCGTCCCGTTCGTAGACGAGCCATGGGTACCGCTCCATGAATTTCTCCACACGTCCCCGGAATTCCTCTAAAGAAGGAACTTCGTATTCAAAGGAGATTGCCGTTTTACGCACATAAGGCGCATAAATGGCCAGCATCTGTTCCGCGTCGTCCGGCGCGGCAAAACGCATCAGTTCGTTTCCCGTAAAGAACACCACCTCATCACCACCTGTGCGAATGTCAGCGGCAGCAGGCAGCATAGAATCAGAATTGTTTTTCCGCCGAGCGCCGTGAAGAGGAAAAACGCCGGGAACAGCGCCGCGGCGGCGATCAGAAAAAGGAACATGGAGCCCACGAGCAGGGCCCTTTTAAGATTGAGCGGCATGCAGGCCGCCGTCAGCGCCATCAGACCGGAAACGGCCGTATAGTAGACGCAGGCGGTGGAGATCTCTTCGAACGAAATATGAAAGTGGGTGCCCAGCGTCAGCAGCGTGAGTACGCCGATAAATACCGTTATGCCCGCGAGGCCGGCCCATTGGAGCACCGATCTCATAAAGTGTTTCGGGATGGGCATCTCTTCCGGTTCCAAAGAGAGCGTGAGCCCGGGGATGCCGGTCGCCAGCACGCCGATGAGCGTCATCTGGATCGGCACGAACGGATAGGAAAACGGGAGAATCAGCAGCACGGCCGCCAGAGCAAAGGAGTAGAAGGTCTTGGAGAGAAAGAGC
>DAOSWK010000098.1:0-5974 GCA_035593545.1 Oscillospiraceae bacterium
TATTTTACTCTTGAGAATTCAAGGGTTTCCTATGCTGTTCAATTTTCAAGGTCCTGTCGCTCCCTCTTTCCGAGACAGCTTTGTAATTATATCATCATGATTTTCTCCTGTCAACAGTTTTTCGGCTCAAATTTTCAAAGTTGCACCGTCTCCGGGTGTTCGGTGAAAAACCTTTCACATCGTGTGGAAAACATCGAATTTTCCGCAAAGTTTTCCACATACTTGCATTTTCAGCCGCCCGGCGCTATTATAGGAACATCTATTTTTTAGGAGGTGTCCTCATGCCGATCTGTATTCCGAACGAACTGCCGGCTTTTAAGGTATTGGAAGGAGAAAACATTTTCATCATGCCGGAGAGCCGCGCCATGCATCAGGACATTCGTCCGCTGAGGATCGCTATTCTGAATCTGATGCCGAAAAAGATCGAGACGGAAACACAGCTTCTGCGGCTGCTCGGAAACACGCCGCTGCAGGTTGAAATCGAACTGCTCCAGACCAGAACGCATACCTCCAAAAACACGCCCGGCGAGCATCTGTTAAAATTCTACAAGACGTTTGACGACGTGAAAGACGGTCGTTTCGACGGCCTCATCATCACCGGCGCGCCGGTCGAACAGATGTCTTTTGAGGATGTGGATTACTGGGACGAGCTCTGCACCGTGATGGAATGGTCGAAAACCCACGTGCAGTCGGTCTTTCATATCTGCTGGGGCGCACAGGCCGGCCTCTATTATCATTATGGAATAAAGAAATATCCGCTGGAGAATAAATGCTTCGGCATTTTCGAGCACCATCTGCTCAATCCGAACCACAAGTTGGTGCGCGGCTTCGACGAGACCTTCCTCGCGCCGCATTCCCGCCATACGGAGGTCCGCGCGGAGGAGATCGAAGCGGTGCCGGAGCTGGAACTTCTCTCCGTTTCGGATGAGGCGGGCGTCTATCTTGTCGCCTCCCGAGACGGACGGCAGTTTTTTGCGACCGGGCACTCGGAATACGACCGCGACACGCTCGCAAACGAATATTTCCGCGACCGGGACGCCGGTCTGCCGATCGAAGCGCCGGCCCATTACTTCCCGGGCGGCGATCCTTCGAAAGAGGCGCCGCACTGCTGGAGGGGACACGCGCATCTGCTCTACTCCAACTGGCTCAACTATTTCGTCTATCAGGAGACGCCTTTCGATCTGCAAAAGCTTTGAGCACGGCCCGTGCTCACGGCCGGCGCCCTCTCGGGGAATTTCCCGGATGGGGCGGAAGAATCGTTCTCACGCTCCGCCCACCGAATCTCCCTCCAGCGCGTACATCTCAAAAGCACTCTATAAAAGCCCTTGATCCGGCCGTCCCGAACCGGCGGCCCGTTTCCACCAAAATGATAAAACAGAAAAAACGCCCGACGGAAGATTCCCGCCGGGCGCTCTTTATTCTTTTACCTTATTTCTCATTCATCAGAAGATCCCAGTTCTTGCGGACATAATTGCAGCCGGAGATCACGGTCAGCACCGTCATCGCGACCACCAGCACCTCGGAAGCCCAATGGAACGCCTCCGTCACGGGCGAGACGCTATTCCACTCGGCGATCGCCTGCCAAAACAGAATGCAGCAGACGCCGATGTCCTGCGTGGCGGTCTTGAGCTTGCCCCAGACGTCGGCGGCGATGACTTTGCCCTTGTTGGCACCGATCAGTCGGAACGACGTCACCAGCAGGTCGCGGCTCATGATGATGATGGTCACCACCGGGGAGATCAGCCCTTCCGCCGTAAAGCAGACGAGCGCGGAGGTGACAAGAATCTTATCCGCCAAGGGATCCATCAGCTTGCCGAAATCCGTGACCAGATTCTGATACCGGGCGATGTTGCCGTCCAGAATATCCGTGACGCTCGCCGCCGCATACAGGATCAGCGCGATCAGAAAATGCTTATCAAAGCTGAGGAGGAAGGCCGCCACAAAGAGCGGGACCATCACCATCCGCAGAATGGTGAGCTTGTTCGGAAGGTTCAATCTTACGCCTCGCTTTCCGGAATATCTGCGACCAGAGAGCCGCAGAGATCGTAATCGGAGGATTGCTCAATTTTTACGGAGACAAAATCTCCGAGTTTATGGCGGAAGGGGCTTGTAAAATAGACCCTGCCGTCGATCTCCGGAGCATTCTCCGCGCTGCGGCCGATGAACATCTTGTGCAGCGGATCGTAATTCTCGACAACAACCTCCCGGATCTCACCGACCTGTTTCTTCAGCAGGGAACGCGAAATGTCGGTCTGAACGGCCATGATGGTCTCGGCACGGCGTTCTTTGGTCTCGTCCTCCACCTGATCCGGGAAATCGGCCGCCGGCGTACCCTCCTCTCGGGAGTAGGCAAAGCAGCCGAGCCGATCAAACCGCGCCGCCTTAACAAAGACACCGAGGCTGTCGAAATCCTGCTCGGTTTCGCCCGGGAACCCGACGAGCAGCGTCGTGCGCAGCGTGATGCCCGGCACTTTTTCGCGGATGTGTTTGAGTTGGGCGAGGATCTCCATCATGCTGCCGACGCGGTTCATGTTCCGCAGAATCTCCTCTTTGCAGTGCTGGTACGGAATATCCAGATACTTGACGATCTTGTCCTCTTTTGCGACGACATCCAGCAGCTCGTCGGTGATGCGCTCCGGATAGGCGTAAAGAACGCGGATCCATTTGACGCCGTCGATTGCGCAGAGCTTTTTGAGCAGCTCCGGCAGCTTCCGCCCGCCGTAGAGATCCTCACCGTAGCGGGTGGTATCCTGCGCGATGATGTTGAATTCCCGCACGCCCTTCGCGGCGAAATCCCGCACCTCTTCCACGATGTCCTCCATCGGGCGGCTGTGGAAACGCCCGCGGATCATCGGGATGGCGCAGTAAGTACAGCGGTTGTCGCAGCCCTCCGCGATGCGGATATAGGCCATGAACGGCGCGTTAGCCAGAATGCGGTACCCTTTAAGCGGCACATTTTCCGGCGCATAGAACTTGCTTACCTTTTGGCCCTTTAGAGCCTTTTTGATCGAGGAAACGATCTCGTCGTTGGCGCCGATGCCGAGCACGACGTCCGCCTCCGGGATCTGCTCCACGACCTGCTCGCGGTAACGCTCCGCAAGGCATCCCGTCACCACGACGACCTTCGGATGCCCGCTCTCTTTTTTACGGCAGAACTCCAGAACGCTTTGTATGGACTCCGCCTTGGCGCTCTCGATGAACGCGCAGGTGTTGATCACCACAACTTCGCATTCGTCCGGGTCCGAAGAAATTTCAAACCCGGCCTGTTTCAGCGCACCCATCATCAGCTCGGCGTCCACTTGGTTTTTGGAACAGCCGAGGGCCACAAAGCCCACCTTCACGGCGCTGGTCTCTTCCGGCATTTTTTTACCACTCCATTTGCATTTCTTGTCCGGCTTTTTTCATTGCCGTTTTTATCATATCATATCCGTAGCCCAGACGAAAGAGGGCATTGATCACGCGCCGGCGGTTTTTTTCGTCCGCCAGATTTTCTTTATATTTCATTTCGATGAGCCGGTCCAGTCTGGATTCGGCATCGCCGAGCTCCGTTTCCGCCTGCCAGATGGCATCTTCGGCCGTCTCGCCGTCGATTCCCTTACGGCCGAGCTCCTGCCGAAGCCGGATCGGGCCGAGGAGTTTCTCCTCCATCAGATCATGCGCATATTGCACGGCGAAGGCCTCGTCGTCGATCAGACCGACTTCCGTAAGCTCGTCCAAAACCGCGGAGGCCGTCTCCGCATCCGTAAACCGGCGCAGCTTCTGAAGAAGCTCATAACGTGAATGAGCCCTGTACTCGAGCAAGTTCAGGGCTTTTTCCCGTGTCTCTTCCTTTGTAAGGGGGCCGCCGAAGGGCTTATTCGTCCTCATCGTTCTCGATATCCACCGACACCGGCTCCACGGACAGCACCTTCGACTTCTTGCTGCCCGGCCTCGAGATCTCGTCGATCTTATCCATATTCTCGCGCAGCTTCCGATCCAGCTCGTTGGCAAGCTCGGGGTTGTTGCAGAGATACTGGCGGACATTGTCGCGGCCCTGCCCGATGCGCTGGCCATTATAGGAGAACCACGCGCCAGATTTCTCGACGATGTCAAGCTTGACCGCCAGATCGAGGATCTCCGCTTCGTGGGAAATGCCCTTTCCATAAACGATGTCGAATTCCGCCTCACGGAACGGCGGGGCAACCTTGTTTTTGACGACCTTGACTCTCGTGTGGTTTCCGACGACCTCGTTGCCGTTTTTGAGCTGCTCGAGCTTGCGCACATCGAGGCGGACGGAGGAATAAAACTTCAGCGCGCGGCCGCCCGGAGTCACCTCGGGGTTGCCGTAGGTGACGCCGACCTTCTCCCGGAGCTGGTTGATAAAGATGGCGACGCAGTTGGTCTTGCTGATGACGCCGGTCAGTTTGCGGAGCGCCTGAGACATCAGCCTCGCCTGCAAACCGACATGGGTGTCGCCCATCAGGCCCTCGATCTCGGCTTTCGGCACCATAGCGGCGACGGAATCCAGTACGATCACGTCGATCGCGCCGGAACGAACCAGCGCCTCGGTGATCTCAAGCGCCTGCTCGCCGGTGTCCGGCTGGGAGACGAGAAGGCCGTCGATGTCGACGCCGATCGCCTTCGCATAGACGGGGTCGAGCGCGTGCTCCACGTCGATGAACGCAGCCTCGCCGCCCGCCTTCTGTGCGGAGGCGACAATCTGGAGGGCGACGGTGGTCTTGCCGGAACTCTCCGGCCCAAAGATCTCCACGATCCTGCCGCGCGGCACGCCGCCGATGCCGAGCGCGCAGTCCAGCGAGATGGACCCGGTTGAAATGGCCTCAACGTTGAGCTCCGGCGACTGGCCGAGTTTCATGACCGTACCTTTTCCGTACTGCTTCTCAAGCTGTGCAATGGCCGTTTCCAATGCCTTTTGTTTATCCGCCATATCTGCCACATCCTCCGTGTGTGCCTGCCGGGATTTGTTCCCCGGGGCAGGCATGATTCTTCGCTTACGTCTTCCATTATAAATGAACTCCTTTTTAAAAGCAACCGTTTTTTGAAGAAATTCGAACAAATGTTCCTGAATGATTTTCCATCGGAACGCAAACAATAACGCGGAAGGAGGTGGATTCCATGAGCTTTGAAAACGTCGCAAACCTCAGTTCCGAGGAGATCGAAAAGATCAACAATTTGCAGGAGGAAATCAAGAAAACCTGCGGAAAGAGCGTCGTTCTCGTCGCCTTTGAGGATGCCGACAGCAAGCCCTGCTGCCAATGAGCCGGGAATAAAAGACGACGGAAAACCGTTTTAGCCCGCCCTCCGGAGAGCGGCGCGGGGGATTCCTTATTTTCCGGATGCTTTTGCGCCCGGAAGTGTGGAATTTCCGCGGAATTCTCGGGAATTATGCAAAATGCGAATTGACACCGGACGTTTTGTTTGTTATGATAAGAAAGCTATAAAGCGTGCGTTGATGCGTGTGGAACGCCGGCGGAAAACCGCCGTGGGAACCGGATGAAAATTCCGGGCTGTACCAGCAACCGTGATGCGGATGAAAGAGCAGATGCCACTATCTTCGGATGGGAAGGCGCTCGAGTAAAGTGATGCTAAGCCGGGAGACCTGTCAGTGCATAGAACTCCTGGGATTGAGTGAATTTGCTATAAGCTTATTATGGACTTATGCAAAAGGGTTGCTTCTCAATCGGGAGGAGCAACTTTTTTTGTTGTTTTCCTGATTTTAACAAAGAACAGAAGGAGTTAAAAAACATGAAACGCATCAAAATTTTTGCAATGATTCTGGCCGTACTGATGACGCTGACGGCCCTGTCCGGCTGCAATACCGAACCCGCCGAATCCTCCGAACCGGAGACGAGCGCGGAACAGAGCCTTCCGGCCGAGTCGTCCTCCGAATCCTCCCCCCTCATCACCATCACCGACATGACGGGCAAAGAGGTCACGCTCGACGGACCCGCCACCCGTATCATCGCCCTGACCG
>DAOSWK010000099.1:0-5933 GCA_035593545.1 Oscillospiraceae bacterium
GAACAGCGCTTCATCGAAGGCGGAGGCCTTCACCGTGACGGAGGAGCCGGCCCATGCGGAGACGGGAACCGACACGGAGCCGCCGGTCACCTGCACGGCGGTCGGAGAATATCTCGGGTCGGAGCCGTCGGTCGTATAGAACAGGAAGTCGGCGCCGCTGGAGGCGATGTCCACCTCTTTGTCGGCGGCATCATAGGTGAGCGTCGGGGCGGCCTGTTTTGCGCCGGAGGTGACTGCCGCGTAGACGCCGTCGCAGCGCGCGCCGAGCACGAAGGCGTCATAGATGAACCTGCCCTCGAGCAGCGCGCCGTTGATGCCCGCCGGATTCTCTTTGACAAAGTAATCCTGTACCTTTTTCGGCTGAATGACGGCGTTTTTCTGGGTGATCAGAAAATAGCACTGGACGCTGCCCTTTTTGAGGTAGGTGTCGGGAACGACGATGACCTGTGCGCCCATAAAGGTGCCGAGCGCGCCCTTGGCGAGAATCTGTTTGCCGAGCGCCTCGACGCCGAGGAACTGGCTCGAGAGCCGCAGCGCGCCGAAGCAGGTCCAGCCGATGAAGAGATAGCGGTTCTCGGCGGGCACGTTCTTGTTGCTCATCGCGACCATACCGGCGGAGATCTTCTCGGCGATGTCGTCGGAATCGGGAGCCGTGGAGAGGACTTGGATCGTGCCGGAATAGTCAATGAATTTGCCGAGGGCATACTGGTCCATCTCGGGCACAGCCTGTTCGTTCATCTCGATGGCCAGCATCTTGGAGGCCTCCTTGCTGCCGACCTGTTCGGTGTTGTTGCCCTTGTCGATCGTGATGGAGAAGCTGCGGTCCTTTTTGAGCATCAGTTCCTGATAGGTGTCCTGAAGCTCGGTCGGCGCGCCATAGCGGTTGGTGCCGGTGCGCTGGTAATTATTGAGGGCTTGGGTGACGGGCGTGTAGACGTTGAGCGTTTTAACGCCGGAGAAGTCGTAATCCTTGCTGGTGGTGCCGTCGACCACGGATTTGACGGCAAAAGCGTTGGCGATCTCTTTGGCATACTTGGTTGCGAGATTGACTGCCATAGTTTATCCTCCTGTCGATATGAATGATATCTTTCGAACGGGCCGGACGGAAGCGGCGCTCAGGGTCACTCGTAAAGCAGCCCTTCGGCGAATTCGTCGGCCGGATTCTCGGCGCAGCTGCTCTTTGCCGGGCCGACCGAGGTCTCGCGGAGCATCTTCTCTACGCGCAGCAGCCGGAGGTTCTTTTCAAGCCGGTCGTTTTCGAGCCGGAGATAGGCCTCCGTCGGGGTTTCACCCTTTTCAACGGCCTCCTGAAGTCCCTCGGGCAGCGGTTCGTTTTTAAATTTCGGGAACCGCTCGAGAAAGCGGAGCCACGGCAGATCGCCGTCGTCGGAGAGATTTTGCTCGGGTTTCGGGGGCTCGGGCTCTTTTCCGCCGACGGGGAACCCTTCCTCCGGAAAAATCTCCTCGTCGGCCGTTTTGGTTTCTTGTTCAGGCATCGCTTGTTTCTCCTTTCGCGCCGGCGTTCGTCTGCGGCCGGTCTACGGTGATGAGTTTGCCCATGGCGGGGCATTTCGAGTTGACGCAGCAATATTCCGCCGTGGAGCAGGGGGCTCCTTCGGCGTCGGTGCCGGTGCGGACGCGCCGGATCCGCATGGCGGTTTTACAGACGGAACAGAGCATGGGGATTCTCCTTTTCTGTTAGACGGCCGGTTCCGAAACCGCCGGTGCGGCCTCTGTCCCTTCGCGGGCGGCCCGCTGTTCCCGGATTTCGGCGATCAGCCTGTTTTTGTTGCGGATATATTTGTCGGGCACGCTTTCGAGGTAGGAGACGGCGTCCGTCAGCACGCCGCTGCGGAAGAGGTTATCCGCGGTCTGTACCTGCAAAAGTTCGCTCCAGTAGCTCGCCTTGCCCACGTCGACCTTGAGGCCGAGTCCGTCGTAATCGACCGCGCCAAAGTCCATAAGGAGCGAGGCCGGCCCGTTTCCGGCGTCGAAAACGATCTCCCGCTCGCCGTAGCAGCAGCGCATCAGGTCAAGCAGGATCCGCACGCTGTCCTCCCAGAACTGGTAGTAGGAGAGCCGCTGAAGCTCCAGCGGGGCGGCCGTGGCCTCCTGAACGGCGATGATGGCGGAGGTGTTTTCCGGCTTGACGTTTCCAAGCGCCGCGTCGCTCGCGCCGAGGAAATCCCGCGAGTAGGAGATGGTCCGCTCCACGAGCTCCAATACCTGATTGCTCATGTCCGCCGCGCGGAAGGAGGAGGCGACCGCCGTATTCGGATCGCCCGCCACGCCGATCGCCTGCCCGACCTTGTTGGTCCACTCGCGGATCTTCGTCATGTCGTAGAAGAGCTTCGGGAAGGCGAGGCGTTTCTGGTGCTCCATCGCCATCGCCCAGAGCTTGTTGACGAAAATCTGGTTTGGAATGAGTCCGGTGAGGGAGGCCCTGCCATGGTAGCTGTTTTTGATCGGTTCCCAGTTCATCCAGGCCACCGGGTAAAGCCGCAGCCCGGTAGCCGCGGGCGCGTGCACGAAGCAGTCCCGCGTGGTCCGGCAGAAGTGTACGGTGCCGTCCTCTTTCCAGAGCCGGACGAGCTCGGTGCAGAGGTCGTTTTCCGCGTCGCAGTCCTCGTTCATGTACTGGGAGCGGGTATCCGGGCCGATGTTCATCCAGTCCGGGGAAGCAGTTGGCCTTTGCCTCGGCGCGGACCTCCGCGGCGCTCCTGCGGCAGACGAGCAGCAGATAGGGCTGATCCTGCACCTCCTTGTCGTAGGGGTTGCCGAAGAGGACCTTCGTGTTGTCGAGGTTCTCCAACCGGATCTCTCCGTCGGCGCCGCCCTTCGGCAGAAAGTGAAAATAAAAGCAGCCGTCGCCGTCGACCGCGCAGTTGCGCAGCATGTCGCGGGCCATGGTTTTCGCCTTTGTCTGTTCGATCACATGGTCGATCTCTCCGGTCAGGACATCCGAAGTAAAGGCGCCGTCGTCGGTGAGCCGCGCCGGGGTGAGGGACACGGCCACATCGTCGGACACGATGGCGGAGATAAAATACCCCACCACGCGCTTGAGAAAATTCAGCACCGGTTTTTCAAGATCCGGCGCGTTCACGCCTTTCCACTGATCCCCGATATAGAAATCCTCGTTTTTTCGGACATTGTCGTAGAGATCGACCGCCCGGTTGTAGCCGTCTCCGCGGAGATACTCCTCCCAGACCGTTCCGGGCGTAATCCTGTTGTTCAAATCACCATCTCCTTCCTTGTATTTCGCCCGGGAGGGGAGGATTTACTCCTCCGGTTCCGGGCGGCCGTCATAGCCGAAGAGCGCCTCGTACTGCCTGCGCAGTTCCGGGGAGAGCGTTTCGCCGCCCGCAGGAGTTTCTCCCGCGCGGTTTCCCTTCGGCCGCGAGAGCAGAATGCCGCAGAGCATGCCGAGCGCAAAACAAAGTGCTTCCGTCGTGCACCGCCTCCTTTCCTTTTCCGGAGAGAGCTGTCCCTGCCGGCCAAAATTCAGATGATTGGGACCGTCCCGGGGAGTTCTCCCACCGGCAGCATCAGGGTATCGCCCGGAAATAGGGCGTTCTGATGAACTTTTTTCCGCGCGCAAAAGGCCGAAGGTGAAAAAACAATTTCTCTCCGGGCGTTTGAGCGCGCCGAGGTTGCAGGCCGCTTCCCGGCGGAAATTTGGCCGAGCACGGATAAGATTTTTTTACCTCAGATTTCCGTTTTCCGCGGATTCCGGCAGAGCTATTTTTTCTCCGAGCGTTTAAGCGCGCCGAGGTTATAGGCCACCTCCCGGCAGAAGTCGCGCCGGTACTGATAGAATTTATTTTCGCCGCACCAGCACTCGCCCATGTAGCAGTAAGGAATCTCCTCCGTCAGGGAGTCGATCACTTTGTGGAGAAGTTCGGCGCGGATCCGGTCGTCCGCGATGTCGGTGCCCACCGTGAGCATGGCCTGTTCCACCGCGCGGATCAGGTGCTCATCGAAGGAGAGCCCCGTGCTCAGATAGCGTTGTTTTCTCGTCTCGTAGCCGCGGATGACGGCGAGCGTCAGCTGCTTGAGGTCGCGCGGCAGAGGCGCTTTTTTCAGCCTCCGGCGCAGATAGGCCGGGTCTCGGTCGGAGCAGCCGGATGTTTGATAAAGGATGCTCATTTTCCGTCCTTCTTCCGTCTATTTCTTTAAATCCGCACGGCTGGTTCAGCGTGCGCGCAATATTTTTGGATGGGGAACCGTTTCACAGGCGGTTTTTGTTTTTAAAAGTCCGCTTTTGGAGGAAACGGCGCCGCTCTTTCCGATTCTTACAGGGCGTCGGGCCTTTTCGGCAAAGACGGTTTCGCAGACGGATGTCCCGAAATACTCCGGCTCATAGAATTCGATCTTTTTCCTCAAAAGGCGGTCAGTCCGCGTTCCCGTAGCGGAGCAGCAGGTCGGCCTGTTCCTCATAGTCGTCCGCGGCGGGCTTCAGATCCGGGAAAGGCCGGCCGGCGATAAAATAGCGGATGGCGTCGGGCGCATGGGTCAGCTCGTGCGGCTCCGGCGCGACGTCGTTCGGGTCGTTCGGGTCGATCAGCAGTCCCGGCATCGTGCGGATCAGATTCCGGCAGCAGGGAAAGACCTGAAGCGACGGAACGACGTCTCCGCGCTCGTCCGGCATCGGCCGCAGCCATTCCCGCAGCGCGAGCCATCCGGCGGCGCGGCCGTTTTCGGCTTTGCTCAGGAGGATGCCGCGCTCGGCAAAGAGCTCCGCCACACTTTTTCCGGTATCCTGCCGCCGGTTCCACATGTCGGGCGGCGCCATCGAGCAGTAGACCGGCTCTTTTGTATTTTGCAAAATCAGTTCCGCGGCCCGGCTGATGATGAGACCGCTCTGGTAGATCTCCCGGTAGACGTAGGCGCGTCCCTCCGGCGACATCGCGATCCAGTAGCCGGCCAGCATGTCGAGGCCGTAGTCCATCGTGAAATAGCGCCGCCACTCCGCCGGAATCGGGAAGGGCCGGCAGACGTGCAGATCCCGCCGCCATTCCGTGAAATACTGCCCCTCGTAGATATCCCAGTCCCCGTAAAGGAGGGCGCGCTGCTCCTTCTCCGGCAAATTTCTGAGCCGTTTCAGGTAGCCGGGGTCCTTCTCCATCAGAAAGCCGTTGTCCTTCGCTCCGGCCGGGATAAAGAGCCGCGTTCCGGTGCCGCAGTCATGGACGACGTCCGACTCGCCGATGTCGAGAAAGCGCGCCTTGACCCAGTGGTGCCCGATGCCGCCCGGGTTCGCGCTGGAGCGGATTGATTTCGGAAAGTCGTTGGCGCCCCGGAGCCGTGAAATCAGGTAGAGGTACATCCCCTCGGTAAAATGCGTCAGCTCGTCGAAACGGATCACGTCGTACTCGGAGGATTGGTAGCGGTAAACGTCGCTCTCGTTGTCGCAGTAGCCGAAGTCCACAATGGAGCCGTCCCGGAATTTCCCGGTGTGCTTTGCAGCATTATAGCGATAGACCTCCTGCGGATAGAGTTCCAGCGATACCCGGATCAACGATTTTTCGAGCTCGGGGTAGGTCCGGCGTAGGATCAGCTGTTTGCTTTTCGGGTACCGCAGGGCATAGACCAGCGCGTCCGCGAGCTGGCCCCAACTCTTTCCGCCGCCGGCCGCTCCGCCGAAGAGCACCTCGTCCGCCTCCGCCTTCAGAAAACGCATCTGCTTCTCCGTCAGCGGAAGATCAAGGCTTCTCATTTTCATCCCCCCTGACCCGCACCTCCAGCCGGAAGCCATCGTCTCCGGCAGCCTCCTCTTTATCGCCGATTCCGAGGCATTTGCAGAGCAGCTCCAGCGCCTTCATCTTTTCGGATGCCTTCAGTCCGCCCTCCGTTTCCGGCGGGGAGAAGGCCATCTTCGCGATCTCCCCGAGGATCGCTTTTTCCGTCGGTCTGCGTTTACCCATATCTTTCAC
>DAOSWK010000100.1:0-5889 GCA_035593545.1 Oscillospiraceae bacterium
ATGAGGGCAGTCACGACAATATTTTTGAAAATGTCAGCTTTCAGATCGATACCGACTGGAAGCTCGGCTTTACGGGCAGAAACGGCAGGGGCAAGACGACGTTTTTGAACCTGCTGCTCGGCAAATACCCCTACCGCGGCACGATTTCGGCCTCCGTCGCCTTTGAGTATTTTCCTTTCGAGGTCACGGATAAGAATAAAGACACCCTCGGCGTCGTGGAGGAGATCGGCGGCGATCTGCCCAGCTGGGAATTTCTGCGGGAGCTTTCCCTGCTGGAGCTTGATGAGGAGGCGCTGTACCGCCCGTTCGGCATGCTCTCGAACGGCGAGCAGACGAAAGTTCTTCTGGCGGCGCTCTTTTTAAAAGAAAACCGCTTTCTGCTGATCGACGAGCCGACGAACCATCTCGACATGCACGGGCGGGAGATCGTCAGCCGCTACCTGAACGGCAAGGAGGGCTTCCTCGTGGTCTCCCACGACCGGGCCTTCCTTGATGGCTGCATCGACCACATTCTCTCCATCAACAAAACCAATATCGAGATTCAGCGCGGCAATTTCTCCTCGTGGCTCGTCAACAAGGAGCGGCAGGACCATTTCGAGCTCTCGGAAAACGAGAAGCTCAAGAAGGACATCCGCCGGCTCGCAAAGACCGCAAAGGAGAAAGCCGCATGGTCCGATACGGCGGAAGAGCGGAAAATCGGCTTCAACCCGGCGCACACGGAGAAATCTCTCGGCAGGCGTCCCCTTCAGGGAGCGAAGGCCAAGAAAATGATGAAGCGGGCCAAGGCGATCGAAACCCGGCGGCGGACGGCGGTTGAGGAAACATCGAAGCTGCTCAAAAACCTCGAGAGCGCCGAAGAACTCAAAGTCACGCAGCTCGCCTACCACGCAAACCGTCTTCTTTCGCTGGAGGGCCTCTCGATCTTTTATGGAGATAAGGAGGCCTGCCGGGACGTCGGCTTCACGGTCGAACGCGGCGATCGGATCGCTCTCTGCGGCAGAAACGGATCGGGCAAATCCAGCATCCTCAAACTGATCTGCGGGGAGAATCCGACCTATACCGGCAAACTCCTGATCGGCAGCGGCCTCAAAATCTCGTATGTGCCGCAGGACCCGTCTTTCCTCGACGGAAACCTCTCCGACTACGCCACCAAAGAACAGATCGATGAAAGCCTGTTTAAAACAATTCTGCGCAAGCTCGATTTTTCGAGGGCGCAGTTCGAGAAAGACATGCGCGATTTCAGCTTCGGGCAAAAGAAAAAGGTGCTGATCGCCAAAAGCCTCTGCGAAAGGGCGCATCTGCTCATCTGGGACGAACCGCTGAACTACATCGACGTCCTCTCCCGCATCCAGATCGAAAACCTGCTGCTCGCCTGCAAGCCCACGATCCTGTTTGTGGAACATGACCGCGAATTTTGTCAAAACGTGGCGACAAAGACCGTGCAGATGTAAATTTGTCCGCCCGATTTCGTAAAAGCTTTTCCCCGGAAGCAGATTTCCAAGGAAAAGCTTTTTTAGAATATCATATTTCCGGGTATAAAAAGAGCGGCGCGGCGGAGAGATTCTATCGAAAGACTGCCGCGGCAACCGATCCGATTTGTGCTTCCGGCGACAGGAAAATAGGACCCGGATCTCTCTCGAAAAATATGTGGCACTGCTTCGGCGCGGGCAGGGTATCCGAAACGGCGCGGAATTTTGCGAAACATGCGGCAGGTTCCCGCGTATCGGGTAGAAATTTTTTTCTCTTTCCAGCGGTCCGTCAATGTCCTTCCACAAAAATTTTTTACGGAGAAGTGTGAAGGCATTTCGTTGACTTTCCACTTTTTCCGGGATAAAATAAGACAAGTATCCAAAATTTTTCTGTGGCGGTGAAACGATGGCGGAAGAAAAAAGAACGCTTGTGGAAACGGACGAGGCGATCCTCGAAAACGACGATCTGATGAAAAACGGCATCCCGGAGGAGGCGTTTCACCGGATTCTCGACATCGACAAAAAAATCGAGGGGCGAAAAATTATTCTGGTCGGGCGTTCCCGCTGCGGGAAAACGACGCTGATCCGCCGCCTGCACCATCAGGATATGTCCTACCACAAGACGCAGACCATCGAAGCATACGCCGACGTCATCGACACCCCCGGCGAATACACCGATACGCCGTTTTTCAGCCGTGGCGCCGCAATCTGCCCGGCCTACGACGCCGATATTGTCTGTTTCTGTCACGATATTGGAAACGACGTCTGCCGCCTGCCGCAGATGTTCTCCATGTCCTTCGCCCGGCCGGTCATCGGCATCGTCACCAAGGCCGACACCGAGGACTGCGATCCCTCCCAAGCGATCACGTTTCTCCAAAATGCCGGCGCAAGGCATATCGTCGTCACGAGCTCCGTCACCGGGCGCGGCCTCGGGGAGCTGATCGATCTCATCAACACCATCGACCTCGACGATTATTGAACGATATGACAAACGACAATCATTTTGAAGAAAAAAGATGGCAAGAGCTCGCTGAGCGGGCTTTTTCCCGGGAAATTCCCCAGCACAGCGAGTTCCTGACACTGGCGGAACAGGAGGAGCTTGCCCGGCTCTCCCGTTCCCTGCCTTCCGGATTCTTTCTGGACGGCGGTTACGAAAGCGCGGAACGGAAGGTTGCCTGTTTCGGCGAGCCGGAATGGTTTACCGGAGAGGAGCGGCCGATTGTCTGTCTGGAGATCTCCCCCGTCTCCGAGCGCTTCTCGGAGCCGCTCGCACACCGGGACTGCCTCGGCGCGCTGATGTCCCTCGGCATCCGGCGTGGCCTGACCGGGGACATCCTGACCGCCGGAAACCGCGCCTATGTATTCTGTCTTCGCTCCGCGGCGGACTACCTCACGGAAAACCTCCGGGAGATCCGACATACCTCTATCCGCTGCCGGCTCACGGAAGAGATCCCGGAGGAGGCGCTCCCCCGGCCGGAGGAGGCGGAGATCGTCGTCTCCTCGCCTCGGCTCGACTCACTGATCTCGGCGGTCTTTAAGCTTTCCCGGAATGAAAGCGCCGTGCTCATCGAGCGGGAGCTCGTGCTCATCAACGGAGCGGCCGTGCTCAAAACAGATTTCCATCCGCAGGAGGGCGCGATCGTCTCCGTCCGCGGAAAGGGGCGCTTTCTCTTCTCCGGGATCCAAAGCGAGACGAAAAAGGGCCGTCTGCGCGCCATTATAAAATTATATAAATAAAATGCCGGCCAAACCGGCGTTTTTTTATGCTCCGGCATGGATTTCCGTCCTCCTGCCGCCCGGAAGGCCAAAAATGATCCGCAATGTTTCGCCCGATCGGCAGCGGGCCCGCAGTCGGTCTCATCCGCCGGGTCAAAACAGGTTTTCTACAAAAAGAGTTTTTTTCTCCGGTGTCCTTTATTGGACAATCCCGTCCGCCGACATGTAAACGAAAAGATCATTTTGCCCGAGCTCTTTTTTTGCTGCGGCCAAGGAAATTTTTGTCCGATCGGCACGACTCCGAAATATTTCAGCGTAGAAAAAAGCCCCTCCATGACGGAGAGGCCTTTTTTGATTATTGTCCAATCAGTCCTTGAGATCCAGGCCGGAGGCCTTTTTCTGATACATCTTCTGGCAGAGCTCGGCGATGAACGCGCCGGCCTCGACCGGAGGAGTTCCGGCTTTATGGATGTTGGAGACGACAGTACGGTTGGCCTCCGGAATGCCCGGATAGCCGCCGTAGACGCAGTAAGCGGAGAGGGATTCGGCAGAAGCAAGTCCGGGTCTCTCGCCCAGCAGAACGACGGTGACCTTTGCGTTCAGGAACTTGGCGATGGAGTCTTCGGCTCCGACACGGCCGTATTTGACGAAGAACGGAGTCCCGATCTTCAGGCCGCTGTTTTTCAGACCGTTGAGAACGGCCGGAAGAACTTCGTCGATGTTGGCTTCCACCGCGGTGGAGGAGAGGCCGTCGGAGACAAAGATCTGGACGTCCGGATCATTCGTGCATTCCTTTTTGATCTCGGCGGCCATGTCGTCGTCGAAAATACGGCCAAGGTCCGGGCGGGTCAGATATTCGTCCTTGCTTTTGCAGGAAGTCTGATACGTTTTCAGGTGGTTTCTCTCGAGAATTTCCTCGTGAACATCGTCAAAGACGGCATCCATCGCGCAGGCATGGTCGGCGCGGAAGCGAAGAAGCGTCTGGGTCATCGGACGAGGGCCGGCTCTCCAGACACCGAGACGGGCGGCCGTGCGGGCCTTCATGCGGAGATATTCCGCGGTCTGCTCGGGCGTCAGGTTCGGAATAAGAAGAAGTTTCTGGAGGTCAACCGCAGACAGGTCCGGAACTTCTCCATCGCAGGCACATTTGCAGGGTGCTGCTTCATCTGCGCCGCATACCTGGGCAACGGCCTTTTTTACGATTTCCATAAGCTCAGTTTCAGTCATTTTTTAGCAGCCTCCTTTCCTTATTTAAAGAAGATGGCAGCGTTGCCGGCTATGTCGGTCAGGCAGCCGTCAGCGTCCATGATTCCAAGATCCATCGCCCATTTGTGGAACTCAGGAGCGGGTTTTCTGTGGCTCAGCTCACGCATCGTGGCGTCGTCATGGAAGGACACGTCCTGATAGGAGAGCATGACGTCGTCGCCCATCGGAACGCCCATGTAATAGTTGCAGTTCGCTTCGTTGAGCAGCAGGCAAGCGATCTCCTGATCGTTCTGGTCGATGCCGGTATGGTTGGTATAGCAAGGGGCCATGCCCATCGGAAGACCGATGAGTTTGGCCATAAAGTGGTCTTCAAGGTTGGCGCGGATCATCTCTCTGCCGTCGTAAATGGTCTCCGGTCCGATAAAGCCGGAAACATTGTTCGTCATGAACGGACGGAAGAAACGGGCAAATCCGTATGTACGGCCTTCCAGCGTCATCTCATCCGCGCCTTCGTCGGCGCCGATGGAAACCTCGGAACCTTGTCCGGTTTCAAAATAAAGGCGGTTCGGGCCGGTGCCGTAGCATTCGTGGGCGGCAAGGTCGTAGGCCTCAAGAAGCAGATCGCGGGAAACGCCGAAGTCGTCGCAGGCGGCTTGGGTACCGGCGATGGACTGGAAGAACATGCACAGAGGAGCGCCTTCGCGGACGGACTGCATCTGCGTGGTGACATGGGAAAGGACCGTCAACTGGGTCGGGATTTTCCACTCCTGCATGAAGGCCCACAGACTGTCGGCAATGCGGCGCGTGGTCTCAACGGTATCTTCCACCGGGTTGATGCCGATGCAGGCGTCGCCGGAACCGAAACTGATACCCTCCATCACGCCGAGAAGAATGGACTCGACGTCGTCGGTGGTGGAGTTGGTCTGGCAGCGGTAGCTCAACGTACCCGGAAGCCCGATCTGCGTGATGCAGCGGGTCGGATTGGAAGCTTTGCTGGAACCATAAATCAGGTCGCTGGTGGAACAAATCTTTGCGACGGCGGCAACCGTCTCGCCGATAAACGCAAAGCTGGCACGAAAGAGGTCGTCTGCGGTGGTATGGCTATTCATGATCCACTCGCGAAGCTCGCCGATCGTCATGTTCTTAAAACGATCATAGATACGGTGGTTCAGGGCATCGAGTTCCACTCTGGTGACCTCGTCCTTTTCGTACGGAACCACCGGATTCTCGGTGATATCGCCGACGGTCAAGTTGGAGAGGACGACTTTGGCAGCGATTCTCTCGGTGACAGTCTCGGCGGCGATTCCCTGAAATCTGTCGGCAGACTTCGGTTCGTTTGCTTTGGCTAAAACATCCTTGACATCACGGAATTCAAACGTTTTTCCGTTAAGCCTGGTCTTCAGTTTCAAAACCAAACACTCCTTTCACTTTCCTAAAAAAATCGGGGGCCTGCCCCATCTTGCCTCTTTTTCCTTGGCATGACCGGATTCCCCGCGAT
>DAOSWK010000011.1:0-31737 GCA_035593545.1 Oscillospiraceae bacterium
ATCTCGATCCCTGCGCGGAGGTCGGCCCGTATTTTCGGGAGACGCTGCCTGCGGAGTTCGGGGCTTTTCTCGATTCCGCGGCGGAAAGGGATGTCTACCCGGCCTGTATCCTGCTCAAAGGCAGGGCGGGGCAGGGCAAAACGTTTGCCTTTCGGAAGCTCGCGGAACGCCGCGGCTGCAATCTGCTGATTTTAAAAACGGAGACGGACCCCGGCACCGCTGCCGCCGTTTCCGCCCTTTATAATGCGTTGGTGCTGGTTCCGGATGCGGAGGAGTACCCGGAGTCATGGATTGCTTCCCTTGAGGAACGCTGCGGCGTCCTTTTGATGACGACAAAGGACATGGGGTTCAGCCCGGCGGGGGAGTGTGTCCTGCTGGAGCGGGAACTGCCCGATCTCGGGGCGGAGGAACGTCTCGCCGCCTTCCGGTACTGGTTCGGCGGGGAGTCCGCCGAGTGGGAGAAGGTCTCCCGTTTTTATGCGATGACGCCGGGACAGATCATGGAGGCCGCCCGCCGGATCCGGGGCGAAACGCTCTGCCGCCGGGATCTCTCCGAAGCCGAAAAACTCGAAGAGCTCCGCAGCGCCAACAGCCGGGAATTTGCCGGCAGCGCGCAGCTTTTCCGAACCAATAAAACGATGGAGGACCTGATCCTTCCCCCGGCGCAGAAGCGGCAGATCCTCGACATCTGCGCCTTCGCGAAGGCCCGGTACAGGGTCTTCCGGGACTGGGGATTTGAAAAGAAAATCCCGTACGGACGCGGGATCTCCGCCCTCTTTTACGGAGCTTCCGGAACCGGAAAAACCTTTGCGGCGAGCGTGGTCGCCAACGAGCTCGGGCTCCGGCTCTACCGCGTGGACATTTCTCAGGTTATCAGCAAATATATTGGGGAGACACAAAAAAATATCGGCAGAATTTTCGACAGCGCCCAAAATTCCGGCTGCGTCCTCTTTTTCGACGAGGCGGACGCCCTCTTTTCAAGGCGGAGCGACGCCGGGGATTCTCAGGATAAATACAGCAATGCCGAAATCGCCTACCTGCTCCAACGAACCGATCAGTTCGACGGAATCATCCTGATGGCGACGAACCTCTTCCAGAATTTCGACGAGGCTTTCCGTCGCAGGATCGGATACATGGTTTATTTTCCGGTGCCGGATGAAAAGATGCGCCGAACGCTCTGGGAACACATTTTCCCGGAGGAGGCGCCGAAAGAGGAGCTGGATTACGGGCTCCTCGCCGATCATCTGGAGCTCACCGGCGCGGGGATCCGCAATGCGGCGGTCAATGCGGCATACTTGGCGGCCTCGCGGGAACGGCCCATTTCGATGGCCGACGTCGTGGAAGCGGCGCGGCTCGAGTACAATAAACAGGGAAAAGCGTTTCCCCAGAAGCTCGGGATGATGTTCTCTTCGGAAAGGAGCAGGATAGAATGAAAAAACGCATTCTGGTCACGATTCTTGCATTTGTGCTACTGATTTCCGCCATCCTGATTCCGGCGATTGTCTCCACCGAAAAGACAGAGGCGGCCGCCTATACGGAATATCGGTATTTTCATCTCGATGAAACCAATAAAATCGGCTATATCGGCGAGGACGGCTGGGCGAATTTTGCCGAGTTCATCAACGAAGATAAATGGTATCAGGACGACTCCACCACCGCGGAAACATTGGAGAACGATTATGGAGAAGGATATAACTTTTATCTGGTCGGAGACGTCACGGCGACATGGGGTACCGGCTCGCTGAAGGAATTCCGTGGAAAACTGACCGGCAACATGAATACGATCACGTTTTCCTATTCCGGAACCTCCGGTACGTCGGCCGATTTTTCCAAAGACCTCCTGACGAACAGCGCCTGCCTGCTGAGCAGCGGAAAGGCCTGTCTCGGCGGCCTTATCGGCTATCTGAACGGCGGCACGCTCCAGCTTTTGAACTTCACATTCACAAACGATGCCGAAACGACCATTTATTTGGATGCCTCGGGCTTTGACGACGTCGATCCGACCGGTACCGACGGGGACGGCAACGACATCTATGATTCTCTCTATATAGGCGGCTTGGTCGGCTATATGGAAAACGGGGCAAAGATTGAAAAGGTCTCCTCTCTCTGCGGCTCGGTCAAGTTCACTGAAACCACGATCAAGGGCGTCTCAACCGACAAGTGCAACGAGCGCACGGATTATTACGTCGGCGGCGTGGTGGGCGGATCCGGCGGCGGCTCGGTCACCGAAATCTGGTCCGGATTTGACATCGGCGTTTCCATTGTTTATTCCGATACCCATTATTCTTATGTGGACAACACGGCGAGCAGCTATATTTCCGAAGATGCAAACGAGAACTACTATGACGTCTTTGCGGGCGGCATTGTGGGCATATGCAAATCCGGGACGACGATCAAAGACTGCTATACCAACGCATCGGTCTCGGCCTCCGGCAACGATTCGCAGAGCACAAACAACTCCTCTCCCATCAGCCGTTTCATTTTCGGGCAGGAGGTTCTTGCCGGCGGCATCGCGGGAAGCTGCGAAAATTCCTCGAGCAACACCATTTCCAACTGCGCGGTGGCGAGCCCCATCGTTTCCGCCATCTGTTACCAGCAGGCTTTCGATAATGCATATATTGAGGAATATATGTTGAACATGTTTAATTATTTATCTATACAAAACTGCTGCAGAACGCTTGCTCCTCAATATATAAGATATGACGGCAAATCTTTCGCGTCGGCCATCGCCAACAATATGACCAATACAAGCGCACCGTCCAATGTGTATATGACAAGCGCGGTGCTCAGCGGCGTCTCCTCAAACAATATTGAGATGGTGAATTCCTATTCCTATTCTTCCACCGGTACATCCGGTTCCTGCTACACCACCTCTGCGGGTACGGTGACAGACAGCACCTATGTGATCTCCGACCTCAACAGCAGCGCCACGGTTTCCGCGCTGAACGGTTCCACCGCCCGCAGCGTCTGGACACTCTCCACCACCAACAAACTGACGATGAGTTGGTTTGCCCCCCTGCCGCAGGATCCGACCATCAGCTGGACGAGCGGCGCCTCCGACGGCACGATTACGGTGAGAGGGATCGCTTCCGACCTCTATGATTCCGCCAAGCTCTATTTCCAAGTGCTTTTCTATACGCAGGGCAAATTCGGAAAAGCTACCGGCGCAAGCGTGTCGACGGGCACCACCTCCGTCGACGGCGTGAATCTCCGCCTGTATCCGGCCGACTCGAGCGGCAAGATCGCAGAGAGCGACTATGAAAATTATGTCGAGCTGAGCGATACCGAGCCGACGAAACTTGAGACCGGCGGCTATTACCGCGTGGCTGCGGAGCTCGAAGGTACGAATCTCGACAGCCTCACTACCAGTAATGTGACGGTGGAGCTCTCGGCACAGGATTCCGCCCATAACGTCTATCTGACCAACCGCACGGACGGAAAGCCGGACGGATTCCTCGATCTTTCCAGCGGGCTGACCATCAGCACCACCGAGTCCTACGACGTCACGATCAGCGCGCAGGTGACGGTTTCGATCTCCGGCGCTTCCACGACGAAATCCATCACCAGACAGATCAAGCTGATCCCGTCAATCACCGGTATCATGCCGGACAGCTCCGGCAGCTATACGCTCCCGACTACTTATGACGATTCCTACGGCGTCTATCCCGGCAACACCTACCTGTTCAGTGCGACGGCGCGCGGGATCACCAGCATGGACGGGCTCGTCACATGGTCGCTTTCCGGAAACAGCGCGTCCGGCACCTCGGTCAACGCAAGCAGCGGCGTACTGACGCTGGCATCCACCGAGCGCGGCACCTATAACAGCACGCTTCAGTACAACGTGCTCACGCTGAAAGTTACGACCAAAGGCACCGATCCGACCACAAAGGACTTCTATCTGGCGGTCATGAATCCGCTTAAGTCCTATACGATCGCCTGTACGCCGGAGAATCTCGTGGAGGACAGCACCACAAACGCCACCTTCTCCATCTCCGCAGGCTCCTATACATATACTTATGAAAACGTCTCGGGCTCCGCATGGAACCCAACCGAGACACCGTCTCTCAGCAGTTGGCAGAAGAAATGTCCGGGTGAAAGCGCATTCGGTTCCTCCACCTCCGCCGAAACCTATTCGGTCAACACGGACGACGTCCTTCCGGGCTATATCGTCGTGCAGGCAACGGTGGCGAATCAGTTCGACCAGAACCATGCGATTGTGCTCACGAAGAACCTTCCGGTGAGACCGATCGTCGGGATTCAGGATTCGAACAGCGACGCGAGCGGCTCTTACACGGTGCTTGTCCCGACAGGGAGCACCAAGAGCGGAACCTACACGCTCACCGGCAGCCATGTAGTCTTTGCCGCCGCCGACTGGACATGGAGCGTCGCCTATGTCGACAGCAGCGTGACCGATACCACGGCCTCCAGCTACGTCACCATCCCCAGCGGTTCCTCTTATACCAAGAATGTCACGTTCCGGTATAATGCCACCCAAGCCGACGCGGCGCACAACACCTATCAGATCACGATTACGCCGAAAGCCGGTACCGGGGACGTGAAGCTTTCGTCGACTTCAACGGCCACGACGCAGAATAAGCTCTATGCCTCCGCCGGAATCTATGGAACGAGCACGGACCGCACAAAAGTCACATTTACGGTGACCGTAAGCAATGCGAGCACCAGCGTTCAGCTTTCCTCGGTCAACGGCGGGGCGGGGCTGGTTTCGGATTTTGAAAACAGCGCGATGGGGAACAAATATGCGTTTCCGGGCGATGCGCTCGCGTTCGGCGTAAATTCCAACATCGACACCCAGCATATGACCGCATGGAAGTGGAGCCTCTCCACCGGAAGCGGCTGTACGCTCAGTAGCGATACCGGCTCCTCCACGACGGTCACGGTCGGTTCCAGCCCGAGCAGCACGGTGACGCTGACGGTCACGCCGTACAACAACAGCACCGCACTGACAGACTACGCGGCGACCTATACGTTCAACACCGCGGAAAAGAGCGTCAGTATCTCCGGCTCCACCAGCGCAACGATTCCGAACGGCTCCACAAGCGGCAGCAGCAGCGACACGCTGACCGGATCGGTCGGCAGCCTCGTCTTGGCCAAATCCTACGCATGGGTCATCAGCGCGGGAAGCAGCACGGGCGTGGAGCTGGACGACAGTACCATCTCCTTGCCGACGGTGAGATACCTGATTCCTTATGACGCCTACTCCGGTTCGATTACATTGACCTGTACGGCGACATATTATACCGGAGCGACCGCCTCGGCCAACAAATCGGTCACCCTCACCTATGCGGTCATTCCGGTGCTGAGCCAGTACATAAAATATAATGGTCAAAGCAACTTCAGTTCCTATTCCTCCGCCGTCACTCCGACCAGCAACAGAGAGTTGACCTTCAAGGTCACCTCCAGCGCCGCGGCGGCGAGTTGGACATGGGAGGGCGTCTCAATCGTCAGCGGAACCAACGGCACCATCTCGGATTACGTGGAATCCGAGGAACAGGATGTCACCGACAAGAATATTTACAAGGTCACGCTGAATGAAGATATTCTGAACGACGACACGATCACGGGTCCCTCCGAATACGACGGCACGTTCCAAGTAAAGGCGACGGATGCCTATTCCGGCAAGACGGTCACGTTCCAGTTCATCGTTCAGGTCTCCAACAGTTACAGTTGGACGGCGGTGGAAGAGGAGCCTGAAGCCGGGTACCTTGCTCTTGCGCAGGATGGGGATGTTCTTTCCGGTTACCGCTTCCTCGCGACCGGTGATTCCGTTCCGACGCAGATCGCGACCAACAAGACGTGGTTCATCGGGGAGGACAATACGGCAAGCTACAACATCAAAGTCGGCTTCCCGAGTTATTCTTCCAGCTCCGAGCAGCGTCTGATCCGATATATCCTTTATCATAACACCAGCGCCGACGCGGAGGCCAACAACTTCCCGGTGCTCACGGGTACCGGCGTCTCGGATACGCTCGGCGGCAAGAGCGCCGACGAATTGGATACTCTGATCCCGACGCTGCCGACCTACAACTCCAAAGAGACGAACGGCGTCACCGTCAGCGGAGGCACCTATACTTCCGCCGGTATTTCGTATCCGTGGTCGAGCACCTATGGCGACTCCTACCTATTCATCTGGGCGCAGTCCGAAGCGGATTCCGCCGGACGCTCGATGGATTCCAGCGAAGTCGTCTGCATTCAGCTCGGCAACAACACCTGCGACGCTTCGGAATGTGATTCCGCGGCGGTCAACTCCGATGTGACGGCTTGGACGACGACCGAAAACGATGAGGACTTCTGGGTGCGTTTCTCTCCGGAAGGGGTTGTCGGCAATACCGACGGCGGTGTCTGGACAGGTTCCTCATTCGGCAGCCATGCGTTCTCCTTCAATTTTAACGAGATGAGAAAGGCGGAGAAGCTCGCCTCCAACGGCACGAGCCTCGATACGCTGGCCGCCGGCTACGATATTGTTGTAACCACTTGGTACGAGACGAACAGCACCGCCGAGGCCAGCCTCAATGTGGGCACCAGAACGCCGCAGCCGAAGATCTCTATCGACAGCAGCTACCAAAACATCTCGATCAGCTGCCCGAGCATTTCGGGTAACGTCTCGACCGTTTATTTCTCCGTTTCCTATTATACGGTCGGCGGTTCTATGATTCAGCCGATCACACCGCTCAATGCGGACGGCACCCTCAACGGCACGCTTGCGGAGGATTATACCTCCGGAATGACACTCGAAGCCGGTAAGGTGTATCAATACACCGGCAGTTTCCTGTTCCCGGAGACCGTAGGCGGCAGTCAGGTGAAGACCATGTATGTCAACGCGATGGCCAAGACCGCAAGTTCGTCGACGGCGGCGGTCAGCTTTGCCAGTACGGCGGCCTTCAGCACTCGCCAGAGCATCGATCCGGTCACCATTTTGGTCAACGGCGCGGCCTTCAACAGCGGAACCTATTATTCCAGAGACAGCAGTTCCACCGTCGTCACGCTGAGCCATCCGAGCCTCGAGGAGGGCTATTCCGGACCGGCCGGGAAGATTCTCTACACCACAAAGAACTACACAACCACCTCGCTTGATGCGAACAGCACGGTCGGCACTTATATTAAGGAATATAATAAAGGGGATACGATTTCGCTCGACATCGACGCCCAAGCCGGGGTGATGTATGTGAGAGCCATCTTCATTCCGACTTACAGCGCGATCTATACGGCGCCGGCGGTCGCTTCGGCTGCTCTCCAGTTTGAAGCTTATTATTCCGATCCGGTCGCCTGTATGGTCGACTATGACGATGACGGAAACGCGATCCCGGGCAAGGAACTCACCGACGAGGATCCCGCCACCGACGGTATCCAGATCACCGTGATGGAGGGCATGGAGATCGCCTTCAAGATCGACGACGACGATATTCCGGAGGGAATGGATCCGACCAAGGACGGAGACGGGGACGACAGTCTGCTTACGCTCGACAGCGCCTCCTATCTGGTTCCGACCCTCTCATACAACACCGACGGCGGCACCATTTATAACACCTACACCAGTTATCAGCCGAAGATCCAGTCCAACGGATATGAAAGCAATGTGCTCGGCGCGGATGTGTTTACCATGAGCACGACGTCGGGTACGGTTGAAAGTTACTATGTGCTGGTCAACGACATCGCGGGCGACAGCAAAGTTTCCGACGGCACGCCGGTATATTTCGAGTTCACGGTACGTCCGAAGGCTACTGCGCCGACTTCCGACCCGGTCACGCCGGATGGAGACGGAAACTACACGATGGTCTCGGTCGGCGACTATATCCGCCTGCTCTCCGGCGACAACATCAACGCGAATATCTATTACACAATAGGCACGACGCTCGTCACGCCGGATCCGCAGGAGCGCATCGACTGGGAGATTGCGTTCGCGGATTGGCTCGCGCAGAATAAAGCGAACGGGAGCGGCTATCAGATCGACAGCGACGACGCCCGGGATTATTACAGCAGAATCTACGAGGAGGAGCCGGATACCTGTCTCTATACGGGAGCTCTGGTCGTCACCAAAAACAACCAGATGTCCCTGTATGTGAGCGCGATGATCGTCAGCGCGGAGGATGCGGACGACGACGGCGAGTACGGCAGTTATGGGCCCAGCCCGGTCGCAAACTTCCTGTTCAAAATCAATGCGCTGACGAAGATCGGCGAGATTACCGCGACGCCTGAGACCTCGACCGCGGAGCCGACCACGATCAAGCGCAACAGCCGGATCAATCTGAGCACCAGCGTCACCAATACGACGATTTATTACACGCTCGACAGCTCGATGCCGAACCCTGATACAAGGATCGCCCTCGACGACGCCATCGCCAAGTTTGAGGATTACGGCTACGACTCGGCGTTCCTGCTTCCGAACGAGATCACCTTGCTGAGCAAATACTACAACGGCTACGATCAAAGCGTGGTCGGCTATGACGGCGACGGCACGGATACGCTTGCCACGCTGATTTACAGCTCCAGCACCGGCGTTTTGATGAATCCGGAATCCGGAAGCACGACCTTCACGATCCATGCCATTGCGGTCCATAACAACGGGCTTTACGAAGACAGCGAAATCTACCGCTTCGACTATGAGCTTCTCCAGCTCGGCCCGATCACCGCGACGCCCACCACCTCCACGGCGGATCCGACGACCCTCAAGCGCGGCGACAAGATCATCCTGACCGCGGGCGTCACCGGCGCGACCATCTACTATACGACGAACGGCACGCTGCCGAATTATCCGGAGCGCATCGCCCTCGATGCCGCCATCGCCGAATATACGGCGAACGGCACGCCGGACGACATCCTGACCGAATACGACTATGATCCTGTTGCCGGTACCGATACGCTTGCGACGAAGATCTACAATCCGAACACCGGCATCCCGATGGATCCGGATTCCGGCAGCGAGACCTTCACGATCTATGCGATGGTGACGCATAGCCTCTATGCGGACAGCACCGAATACCGCTTCGACTATGAGCTGAAACAGGCTTCTCCCGTCACGGCGGTGGCTCCCACCATTGAGACGAACGGGGAGATCAGCATCGTGGAGCCCGGCCAGACCATCTCGCTCTTCAGCGAGACGCCGGGCGCCCGGATCTACTATACCGAAGACGGCTCGATCCCGGATCCGGATATCTGCGATGAACGCGCGCCTTATCTCGAGGCCTATACAACCGCCAAAGCCGCATATGACGACTATATTACGGAAAACGGCTCGGCTCCGGAGACGGACAGCGAAATCTATCAGGAATATACCAACGCGACATCCGCACTGGATGCCTACGACATAGCCAACCCGCACATTACGCTGCTTTATGACGCTTCGACCGGCATCACGATGAAGACGACGCTCAAGACCACCTATACGATTCTTGCGGTCGCCGCGATGGAGGCCGATGAAGACGGCAAACGGGAGTATTCCACCAGCGACTATGCGAGATTCCTCTACCAACTCCCGGCGGAAGTGAATGCGGTCTACGGCTCCATCCCGAGCGGATCGAGCGTCGAAAAGGGCACGACGATCACACTCAACACGATCACGAGCGGCGCGATCATCTATTATGAGATCACGACGGACGGCACCGAACCCAAGGAGCCGGTTCAGAACGAGAGCATGACCTTCACGACCGGACAGACCATCACGATCAGCCAGACCACGAGGATCAAGACGTATGCGGTCAAGAATCGCATGGTCAGCGCGACCACGTCGCTGACTTACAGCGCCCTGCCGCAGCTTTCCGCGCCGACGGCGTCGATTGCCACGGGCAGCCTCGTCGGAAACGGCTCGAAGGTGACGCTGAAGACGAAATCCGTCACCGATCTGGATACGGGAGAGTCGAGCCTGCTCAGCAAGACGTTTACGAGCACGCAGATTGCAAATATCACCTACGCCTACACGTTGGACGGCTCCGATCCGGTCGCCGCAGTCGCTGCGGGAGAGGCCCTTTACGGCAGCAGCGTGCTCATCAACGGAGATGAGGGCGATACGGTCGTCGTCGCCGCCTATGCGATGCTCAAAGAGACCACGCCGAGCGACGTCTCCTATTATAGCTATACGATTGCTTCCAGTGCACAGTACCTGACGGTCAGCCCGGCGGACGGCTCCGTGATCACAAGCGGCACCAGCGTGACGATGACCTCGAGCGTCGGTGGCACCATCTATTACACGACGGACGGGGAGAATCCGACCGAAGACAGCGACGACGGCACCTCCGTAAAGATTTACGGAGATCCGGGAGAATCCGTCGTGCTCAAAATCTGTATCTTCGACGACGAGGGAAACCCCGGCACTATCGCCACATACACCTATACCATTATGGAAAAGGCCGCGGCCCCGAGTTCCAGCGTCGCGTCCGGCTCCTACTTCATGAGCGGGGCTTCCATAGAGCTTTCCGTGACGGAGGGCGCGATCTACTACACCACCGACGGTTCCGACCCGACAACCTCCAGCAATCTTTATAAAGATCCGATCACCTTGACGAATTCCGTCGTCATCAAGGCTGTCTGTGTGGTCGAAGGCAAGACCAACAGCGACATCGCCCAGTTTGTCTATACGAAGGCCGGTACGGTTTCCGCTCCGGAATTCAGTATCACGAGCAGTGAGGTCGATCAGGGCACCGCCGTCGAGATCACCACCGCAACGGAGGGCGCGTCGGTCTATTACTCCACCTCCGGCGTCACGCCGAGTGAAGAGAATCTTGATTCCATGACGCTCTACTCCGGCCCGATCACGGTGACGCGCCCGGCTACGATCAAGGCGATCGCCGTCAAGGATGATCTCCACAACAGCGCGGTCAACAGCGCGACTTATACGGTACGGGTACCGGTCGACGAGAACCCGACCGAGGATATGGCTTCGGCTCAGATCGGTACCTCCACCGACAGGCTTGCCAGCAGAAGAACATACAGCGACAGCGAGAGCGGCCCGACCTACACCGACGTCATGCTCACCAACACCGAATACGGCGCGCTTGTCGATTCCGATAAAGGCGTGCTTGATTCCGGCGCCAGTTTGGTGATCACCGAGTCCACGATCACCTCGGCCGAGGAGGTCGGCGTGACCAACATCAACGGCTACAAGGTTGTCAAAGTCTACGAAGTCCGCCTGATGAAGGACGGCGACGAGGTTGAGCCGAACGGCACCTTTGAGTTCGGCCTTGCCATCGACGCCGAGTATCAGAACTCCATCGTCGAGCTTGCTTTGGTCAAGGATAACGGTACGGTTGAGGCATTCTCGACCAGACGTTCCGGCGGCATCGCCTATGTGGAGACGGACAGTCTCGGGCGCTTTGCCGTGACGGTTCCGGACGAGGAGGCGGAGGGCAGCCAGAATAAGACCGCCTTGATTGCAGCCAGCGTCGTTGCGGCGGGCATCGCGGCGGGCGGCGGCACCATTCTCTATCTCCAATCCAAAAAGAAAAAGCTCAAGCCCGGCGCTCCGACGGAATGAGCGGAGGAAACGTACCTGACGGCCGAGAGGCCTGTTGATAAACGAGGATCGAGGACCGAATTCCATAAAGAAAGCAGGATGACCGATGCAAAACCGTAAATATTTTCCTTTTGAACGCAACCGGTACTATTTCGGCAAGCTGTTGACGGCGAAGGATTTTGAGTCGGAACAGCGCTATTACAACGACAAGCGCAGGTTTGTCAACCGTGTGACGGGTTCCAACGGCATTGCTGCGGGCCTTGGCGTAATCATGGCGGACGACGTCTCCATCATTCTTCAGGCGGGCTGTGCTTTCGACGCATCCGGCCGCGAGATCGTTGTCGGTCAGACGCAGGTCATTAAGCTTTCCACGATCGAGGGCTACAGCCAGCTTGCCACCTCCTCCGCCTGCCTCGGCATCGTCTACGACGAGCAGCCGGTGGACGAGGTTTACTCCGTGATGAGCGAGGAGGGCTCCGGCGTTCAGCATAACAAGATCCGGGAAACCTATAAGCTCGTCCTTCTGGATGAGGAGGTCGTCGCAAAGATCCCGTCGCCGCTCGACGATTTTGTCGCCCGACAGGTGATCTTTGCCGACAGCGAAGTCGAGATCGCCCAGTATACGCCGAAAGTCATCCCGCAGGGCTGCGACGTCGTGATCCGCACGGAGATCCGCCGCCTCGCGGCCGGCAGCGGCGACTATTCCTTCACCTATAACCTCGAGACGCCCGGCTTCAAGGCGGCGGACGGAAAAGCCTCCGCCGAAGTGGTCGCCAACAACCTGCGTCTCTCCTGCGGGGAAAACAAGTTCTTTGAGACAAGGCTGATTCCGGATGCCTACCTCTGGGGCAGCAGCGGCAGCATCACGCTCACCATGTCCGGGTTTGCCGTTCGGAAGAATCAGGAATCCTTCACGCTGAAACAGAAGGCGGAGGCGCAGATCAAGCCGGTTTCGGGCGAACTTGCCCCGTATTATATCCGTAATTATTATAGCAAGGCCATGGATAAGGCGCTCGGCGAGAGCTACGATGAACGCCTCTGGATCGCGAAGATCGACCTGATCCGCCAGAATAACCAGATCATCATCGACCGCATCTCTCCGGCGCCGTTCGGCCAGTATTACTACAACGCCCGGCAGCTGATGGATCTCTCCCGTCTCTCGGAATATTTTCCGAAGGCGGGTGGGGAGGTTCCGGCGGCCCCGGCTTCCCATGCGGCCGGCGCGGAGCAGGTTCGGTTTGCGCCCTCGGCCAACCAGCCGGATGCGGCGAAACTCACTTCCTGCGGGGTCTTTGATTTTCCGCTCGGACTCGGCTATGTGCCGCATGAGCCGATCTTTTCCGAGGAGATCATGCACGGCCTCGGGAAGGGCCCAGTCTATGTGGACATCGGCCTCGAATTCATCCGCCCCGGCGAGAAGGAGACCTCCAGCGAGATCATCCTCGGCAATGCTGAAATTTTTGCCGGAGACGCGGCCGAAGAGGACAGACTCTACAACATCGACGCCGCGGTCAAGGTGCTGCCGGAGCGCGGAACCTTTATCGTCGGCATCCGTCCGAACGAGGCCTCCGATCTGATCAGCCTGCGCATCCGCTGGTATGCCTTCAAGTTGACCGAAGTGAACCAGAAGATCAAGCCGAAGCACGAAGGCGAAAAGATGATCATGATCCATCCGGATACGTTCGTTCTTCCGCCGAAAGCGACGGCGCATATTTCTCCGGTCTTCATCAATATGCCGACGGAGGCCTGCAACTACAAAGTGCTGGATGCCGAGGGCGGCAGTATCGACAACAACGGCGTCTACACCGCCCCAAGCAAGGAAGGTGTCTACGAGATCCGCGTCGAGGCGCTCAGCGATCCGAGCATCTATACGCACGCTTTCGCGATCGTCTCTCAGAAAAAGCGCGAGGTCCCGGAGATAGATGTCTCCAAGATCAAAGTCTGACCGCGCCGGAAAAAGAGGCCGGCTCCCCGAAATTCCTCTCAGATAGGTGGGAATGAGTTTGATTGAAGCGCTGAACATGAAGCTGGAGCCGATCCGCTCCGTCTTAAAAAACGACGTGAACGAGATCACGGTCTGCCAGGACATGAACCGTCCGACCGACGTCTTTTATACGCTGGTTTCGGTCTATTCCCCTTCGGTGCGGAAGAAAGTCGCCGAAAAGATCGGCGCGGAGGGGCTTTTTGCGAGCAACAGCGACTTTATCGGTTCCTTCAGCAGAGGGGACGCCTACTGTCTGGTCTTCCTTTATCGGAACGAGAACCGCCTCTCCACCCATGAGGACCTCTATTCCAAAAACTTCGCCCACGAAAAACAGATGGCCGAGAACCTTTTGGTCGTCTGTGCGGAGACACAGGTCTGCGCTTCGGTCGGCATGTTGCTGCTCCATGAGCGGAACATCAACGTCGAGCGCGACCGCTCCGTCTATTTCAACTATTTTCTGGATTTCAGGGACTGGAATCCCGATGCGGACGACGCCCAGTTCTACCATGCGCTCGGCGAAAAGGTCTTTGCGATGCTGGCGCGAAAGTTCAAACCGAAATTCGGCGAGGATGTAAATGCCTATCCGAGCGAGCTTCAGGTTTTTTATAAAAAAACAGAAAACCGGGACTTCCGCAATTTTGCTTCAATTTTGGCTTTCGTCCGGAACCTGCCGGACGAGCCGAGGGAGCTTCTGACCGGGTGGCGGAAATTCGTCGAGCAGCTCAAGGATATCTACTTCTGGTGCAGGGACCACTCCACGACGATCTTTATCGTCACCATAGCGGCCATCACCCTGTTTTACCTGTTCTATCAGATCTACATACGCTGGGATGCAAACAAGTCGAAACTGGACAACACGTCCTACGCCGGGATGGAAACGATCGGCAGCGTGTTTTTCGGGGACGAAGAGATTTGACCGCGGGAGGAAAAGGAAATGAGTCATGCAACAAAAATCATGCTGGTGCTCGCAGGTACGCTTGCTCTGATCGCCGCGGTGCTTCTCAATTTCGTCTTTGTCTCCTATGATGTCACCGACGTCGCCGATCTCGCCTATGCGGGAGACGGCGTCTCCGTGCTCACCGAGTACGACGGCAACCGCGTGGTCATGAGCACGGTCGACGAAGAGGGCGTCCGGCAGCATACGGTCCGGTTTTCCCGGGAGGAGGACGGCTACACCGTCTCCATCCTCGATACCGCGGCGGATGCGGACGGAAACATCTATGTGCTCAAAAAGATGAGCGACCGGATGACCGGAGACGAAGAATATCAGCAACTTGACATTTACGATATGTCAAAGTGGTTCTGGAAGCGCGTCCAGAGCGTTGTCTTGGACGACGGCGCGGCGGATTACCGTTGGATCCACCTTTCGAGCACGCTGACCCTGATGGGCGTCACCAAAGACGGCGGCACGCTTCAGCGCATCTCCTTTGATCTCGACAATCTTCTCACAAAGAAATCCGTCTCCATCAAAAACAGCTGGACCTACGATATCGACCGGGACGAGGGCATCTATTCCGCGGTGCCGGCCGGTGCCTCCGTTGCTTATCTCACAAAATCCGGGAAGATCTTTTATGCGACCGAGAATGCCGAGGCCGTCGAGGTCTATCCGAACCGAGAGCTCGAAACACTGATCTATCCGCTCTATCTGGCGGCGCTCGACAGCGACAGCGTCTATTTCGGAGAGGCCGTGAGCGGCGACATGATGACGCTCACGCTCGCCGACGGCGCCACCGAGACCCTCCGTACCGGAAAAGAGGCTCTCTCCGGCGTGAGCCAATATGCTACGGGCGACATCGTCGCAATCTCCATGAAGGACGAAAGCGACTTCTTTGCCGCGGTGCCGAGCGTCGACGGCGACAAATTCGACCTGATCTTTGCGGAAGGCGGCCGCATCTCCGTGATTTCGGAGGTGAAGCCGTCCCTGATCGCCAACATCTTTACGTTTATCTGGACGGCCGCCGGCATCTGCCTCGCCGCGTTTCTGCTGATCGGCCTCCTTCGTTCCCTGATCGGAACCGTCTCCAACAACCGGGCGCTGCTGGTCAAGCTTCTCTTTGCCACGCTGCCGCTGATGCTCGTCGCGCTGCTGGTTTTCGGGAGCGTCTCTTATTACAACTACCGGGAATCCATCTATGGGACTTTGGAGAAGAAGGTTGAGGACGAAGGCAACCTCCTGACCGCGCTCTTCGGAACGGAGAGCTTTGAGGAGATCGAGTATCCGTTTGATTACTCGGGAGAGGCCTACCAGTATCTGATCCAGCAGATCGACACGCGCGACATCTACGCCCGTTCCGCCTATTACGAGGACGGCAAGCTCTATACCGGCGTCGACCACGACCTGCCCTGCTACTATCCGTTTGAAATCGGCCTCAATATCGACGCGATCAACCTCTACCATAAGGCGGCTTATACCGGCGTCGCGCAGATGGCGAAACTCAGCGACGAAAACGGCGTCCGCATCGCCTGCGTCACACCGATCGGCGGCACGGCGGGAGACACGGTCTTCCTCTTTGAGACCGGCATTCAGGTCGCAAACGCGGAGAGCTATACCGGCGCCTTTCTCCGTACCTTCATCATCGGCTCCGTGATCTTCATCCTGGCCGTCAGCGTCATCCTGACGCTCAGCTTTATGCGCCTTCTGAGCCCGCTCAATCAAGTCAAGGAGGGCCTTGAGGAATTCGCAAAAGGCAACCGCTCCTTCCGTTTGCAGACGAGCTCCGCCGACGAGCTCTCCGACATCATCCGCGTGTTCAACATGATGGCGAACGACATCGACGCCCAGCTCTTCAACCTTCAGAAATTAAGCGATACCTATTATAAATTCATCCCGCAGCGGATTTTCAACCTGTTGGGGAAAGACAATCTCTCCGACGTCGAGCTCGGCAACAGCGTCGAGAAGGAATTCGACGTCCTGACCGTCAGCCTGAATCTCGACGGCAGCGCCTATACCTCCGCCCAGACGCAGGAGCTGACGAACCGCTTCTTCAACATCGTCAATGAGACCTGCGACGAGAACGGCGGCGTGCTGATGACGGACAACGCAAACCTGCGGCGCCTGCGCATCATCTGCCCGGCCGGACCGGAGAATGCCGTCGTCACCGCGCTTTCGGCGCTCGCCCGGATCGACGCCAGCAACGCGAAGAATCTCGTGCAGAATCGGCTCGACGTGCTGTTTGTGCTGCACCGCGCCGGCGTCTATTACGGCATCTGCGGCGACGAGAAGCGGCTCATTCCGACAACCGTCTCCGAGGAGCTCGACTTTATCACGGCGCATGAGGACGTCTTCCGTGAGCTCTCCTCGCGGTTGATCGTGACCTCCGCCGCCTACGACGGCATCGACACCGCCCATTACTACAACCGCTTCATCGGCTATCCGGCCGAGATTTTTGCCCAGCGTTTCGGCCTCTATGATTTTTACGACTGCTGCTCGCCGGAAGTCACCCGCCGCATCAACGAGACGAAGGACGCCTTCGACAAGGCCGTCGAGCTCTATCATCAGGGCCGCTATTACGACGCCAAGAATCTCTTTGCGGTCGTCCTGCGCGAGAATCAGTACGACAATGTCACGCGGCATTACATCTTCAACTGCGAAAAGAAACTTGCGGAGTAACGATCTTCTGAGGAAAGGAGGTGCCGCCCGTGTTTAAGCTTCTGGCATCGGCATTCAAGCGCCTGACCACGGCCATGACCGCCCCGTTCCAGGCGCTGTGGGTCAAGATCCAGCGCATGTTCAACGTCAACGTCATCACGGCGAAGCTGATCGCCCCGCTGACGAAGAAGATCAAATCCCTGATCGTTCTGCGGCCGGATTCTTGGAAGGATTACTACAAATTCGGCAGGGTCTACGTCTACAAAAAACTCTTTCTGCTGCTGATCGTCGGCGTCTGCGCGGTCGTCTTTATCGTCTGCCGGAACTATCTGCCGGCCGTCGAACAGACCGAGGCGGCGGAATCCGTCGTCACCGACGTCACCTACGACTACGACGACATGGATCTTCAGAGCTTCACCGGCACGGCCAACATCCGCGCGGCGGACGGCCAAGTCTGTTATACCGGCGACATCGCAAACGGCGTCGCGACCGGAAACGGCATCCTCTACGACCGCAAGGGCAGACTTGTCTATAACGGCACGTTTCTCAAGAATGAATACAGCGGCGCCGGAACCGAGTATTATCCCTCCGGCAAGATCAAATACAGCGGCGAGTTCCTCTCGAATCTCTATAATGGTGAGGGAAAATTCTACGACGAAGACGGCGGTCTCGTCTATTCCGGCACCTTTGCGGACGGCCTTTACAGCGGCGCCGGGCAGGAATACGACGGGGAGGGCACCATGATTTATGACGGCGGCTTCCTTGCCGGGCTCTACCACGGTACGGGTACCAGCTATTCCACCGACGGCCTCGTCACCTATCAGGGAGAATTTTTCCAAGGGCTTCCGCAGGGCACCGGCAGCCTCTACAGCGCCTCCGGGAAGCTCGTCTATACGGGCCCGATGTATCAGGGCTATATCAATTATGCCTCTCTGGTCGACGCGACGCTTGCGGATATCGAAACGATGTTTGCCGAGACGCCGGTCATCTACTACTGCGGAAACGAATGCGTCTACGTCTATGCGGAGGCAAAAACCGCCCTTTCGCTCAACTGTTCCGTAAAGATGTACGAGCAGGATCACACCACGGAGGAAACCGAAGATTCCTCGGGCTACTTCTTCCTGCCGGACGAGGCCTCCGAGAGCTATGCGGGGCAGGAACCGATCGGCGAACCCATCGAGATCGGCGCCGTGAGCACAGGAGCCTTCGATCTCGGCGCAATGTACCGGAAGCTTGGATCTTCTTCCGAAAATGAGCCGGTCTTCGGTCTTGAACTTGCGGAGTCCGGCTGGTCTGCTGGCGAAACGGATGCGATTGTGATCGGGGAATCCTCCGGCCAGACCGTGGAGGCCGATACCTCCGAGGAGGAAAGTTCGGAGGAGGATGACCTTCCTGATTTTGTCGAAAAGACCTATGTCCTCTATTATGAAGTGGACAGCGGCGTCTGGCAGTCGGAGGAGGAGCTCGACAAGACGCTTGTTCAGGTGAGCTCGGTTATCGCCTTCAACGGAGCGGAGCCTTCCATTCCGGCGGACGCGAAGGAATACGATAACTCCGAAGCGCCTTCGCTCTCCGACTGCGTCGCCATCGAGATGATCCGCGCCGCAAAGCCGACCTCTTTTTCCAACATCACCTATGAGGCGGATAAGCAGATGCGTCTCCGGGTCGAAGTCTCCAGTATTAACTATGCCGGCCTGATCGTCCGGAAGGAATATGTCGCCGACGAGCTGACCTATCTCACATGCTATCAGTTCGGCGATACGGAAACGCTGATGTATTTCATCATCCGGTAGAAGGGGGAAGGAAAATGGCTGATTTTTCGATCATCGCCGATATGAGCGAAGCCGTGCTCAAGAAGCTGCGGGAGGCGCTCTGCCCGGAGGCCATGCAGTCTCCGGAGGCTGTTCAGATCGCCGCGCCGACCGATAAGAACGGCGATTTCCAGCTCGGCGTGTTTCTTTACGACATCCGGGAGATGAGCGAGTATCGTTCTTCCGCGCCGATCCGCAATGCGAACGGCACCAAGACGCTCCCGCCAAAACCCCTGTCGCTGTTTTACATGCTCTTTCTCAACAGCCGCGCGCAGGTTGCCTCCGGCGCGCAGGCGGAGCAGCGTATCCTCGGGCGGGCCATCCAAGCGCTTTCCGACGATCCTTTTATAGATGTGGCCGCCATACACGCCTCCGACTATCCGGAGGACGAGGACGCCGGGATCACGTTCCTCAACCTCAGTTTTGAGGATAAAACGAAAATCTGGCAGGGGCTCTCCACCCCTTATCAGGTGGCCCTCTATTTCAGCGTCTCGCCGATCTTGGTCTCCAGCCGCAAAGCCACGCCGTTTGCCCGTGTCATTGCCACCGAGACCGAGGTTGAGCAATTGAGCCGGTGAAGCGAAGGCGTTTTGCGTCCGCTTCCGGTTCTCATGACGCTTTTATCCAGAGAAAGAAGGTGACTCCGTGATCATTAAAAACCTGCTGAGCTTCGCGCTGCTGCTGGAGGATGAATTTTCAGGGAAAATCATCATCGATCCGGGCTGCGGTTTCGTCGTCAACGGCAGGCGCACCGTACCGATGCTGAAGCCGGACGGCTTCTATGTGTTCACCGGCGTCGACGCCGAGGAGTACGACGTGACGGCGAACTGTCCGGGGTATCGGCCGCGGCGTTTCCTGTTCCGGAAATCCGAACTGGAGACGCAGGATTGGTATGTCACCGTCAGGATGTTCCGCCGTCCGGGCAAATATTACCCGGGCAGCGAATGGCTCACCGTATCGGGGCATGTCCCCGGTTCCTATCTGTATTTGCCTGCTCCGGAAACCCTGTCTTTTTCCGTTCGTTCCATTGAAACGGAGGAGAACGGCGCGACAAAAATAGGGCTTCTTGGTTATAGTGTCAGGAATCTTGTCGGGCTCCGGTTCTGTGTCGGGAGCGGAAAGACCTTCGAGACCTTCGTCATCCGCAAAAAGCTTGCGGAGGGCGTCTATCAGATCGACAGGGCGTTTGCGTTTTCCCACAGGGAAGGGGAGCCGGTGGCAAGGGTCTTCACCGCCATAAGCGGCGAAGATGGAATGTTTTCTATGCCGGTGGAGGCCGGCTTTGTATGCAAAGACCCCGCGAAAATTCTGGAGGGAAGGGAGCTGAAATAGTCATGGGCATGCTGATTTGCAACGGCGCAATGCTTCAATGCAGTTTCGGCGCTGCTCCATCGACTCTGATGGTCCTTCCCGCCAACAAGGTGCTCACGGGAACCCCCACGGCGAACATCATGGACAACAAACCGCTGGTCAATATTATGCCCTTCGGAATGTGTTCCAGCATGGCGAACCCGACGGTGGCTTCCGCGACGGCAGCGGCGTTGGGCGTGCTTACCCCGATGCCCTGTGTACCTGCAACTGCAGCGCCGTGGGCGCCCGGAATCCCCACAGTATTGATAGGAGGGATGCCGGCAGTCGACAATACCTGCAAACTTATGTGCAACTGGGGCGGCGTCATTCAGGTCGTCAATCCGGGGCAGATGAAAGCTCAAAAGTAAGCAAAAAAATTACAAAGGAGGAGCGGCCTGAAGCTGAGAAATCAGGCCCAAACAAACTATGGCAGAATATCTTTCCCCTGGCGTCTATGTGGAAGAATTTGAATCCGGCATGAGAGGCATGGAAGGCGTCTCCACGAGCACGGCCGGCTTTGTCGGCATGGCGGAAAAGGGCGCCGTTGTCGGCACTCCGGAGTTCATCACCAGCTTTTCCGAATATCGCAGGAAATTCGGCGGCTATCTCTCCGAGAACACCCACGGCGGCAACCGTTTCCTGCCGTATGCGGTGGAGTCCTTCTTCAACAACGGCGGCTCCCGCGCCTACATCATGCGTGTCGCCCCGAAGGATGCGAAAGCCGCTTCCGCTGCGATGAGCTCCCTTGTCATCACCGCCAAAAACCCCGGCAAATGGGGCAACAACATCAAAGTTAAGGTCCGTGCCTCCAGCAAGGGCAAAACCCAGCTGCTGAAAGCCGAGACCGACGCCATCACCACCACGACCGTCTACACCGCAAAGAACGCCTCCTTCTTCGAGGCGGGCGATGTCGTCGCGCTGATCGACGGCGATCAGACCGTCGGCTACAACCGCGTCACAAAAGTGCAGGGCAACGCCGTCACCTTTGAAAACGAGCTCGAGGGCGATTTTGTCGACGCCAATCTGGTTCCGACGAAAGTGATCGCCGCCTGCAACATCGATTTCGACATCATCTGCGACGACGAGGTTGAGCAGTTTGCCGACGTCTCCCTCAACATCGCCTCCACCGACTATATCGGCACCAAGCTCGGCAAATCCGCGCTGATTGACGTCGAGATCCAGCCGGTTGAGGAGATCTGCCCGCCGATGCTGGCGATTGCCGGCGACGCTGAAGCAAAATCCGCGACCTTCTCTCTTGCCGGCGGTTTTGACGGCGACTGCAAGAAACAGGACGACGGCATCTATATCGGCGGCGGCGACGCTCCGGGAAAACGCACCGGACTTGCGGCCTTCGAGGAGATCACCAACGTCTCTATCATGGCTATCCCGGGCATCACCTCTCCGGCCGTCCAGCTCGCTCTGGTCTCCCATTGCTCTCTGCTGGCCTCCCGTTTCGCCGTGCTCGATATGCCGCTCGACGCCGTCAAACCGGCCGACCTGCTCAAGCACCGCGAGATCGTCGATTCCGACTATGCCGCCATGTATGCGCCGTGGCTCCAGATCTACGATATGGCCGCCAAGAAACCGGCCTACATCCCGCCGTCCGGCGCCGTCATCGGCATCTATGCCCGCAGCGATCAGACCCGCGGCGTCCATAAAGCTCCGGCCAACGAGGTCGTCAACAACTGCCTCGGCCTCTCCTGCCTCTACAACAAGGGCGAGCAGGATGTGCTCAATCCGGCCGGCGTCAACCTGATCCGCGCCCTTCCGGGACAGGGCATCCGCGTCTGGGGCGGCAGAACCTGCTCCTCCAATAGCCTCTGGAAGTACGTCAACGTCCGCAGACTCTTCATCTACCTCGAAGAGACCATCAAGTCCCAGACCAACTGGGCGGTCTTCGAGCCGAACGACGAAGTTTTGTGGCTCAGAGTTCAGCGCACCATCACGGCCTTCCTCCGCGATATGTACCGTTCCGGCGCTCTGGTCGGCTCCACCGAGGACGAGGCCTTCTTCGTCAACATCGGCCACGACACCATGACCCAGTCCGACATCCTCAACGGTCGTCTGATCTGCGTCATCGGCGTCGCCCCGAGCCGTCCGGCCGAGTTCGTGATCTTCCGCATCACCCAGTATATGAAGGAGTAATCGGATTTCGAAAACCCGGACTTAGGATCCCGGCATAATAGAATTACGAAAGGAAGGGCCTGAATCATGGCTAATACATATCCTTATAAAAAATTTAACTACCGCCTCGAGATCGATGCAGTCGACGTGGCGGCTTTCTCCGAGGTTTCCGGATTCGACGCGTCCATCGACGTCATCGAATACAGAGAGGGAACCGAAGCGATCAACAGCCCCCGCAAGATGCCCGGCCTCACCAAGTACGGCAACGTCACGCTGAAATGGGGTATGTCCGAGAACATGAGCTTCTATGAGTGGGTCACCGGTATCAGCGACGGAACCAAGACCAACGAGGACCGCGCCTGCACCGTGACCATCTATCTTCAGGATGACGCCCACAACGACATTGCGAGCTGGGAGCTTGTCAATGCGTGGCCGAGCAAATACACCGCTCCGGACTTCAACGCCACCTCCTCCGAGGTTGCGTTCGAGAGCGTCGAAATCGTCTACGAAGAGATGCACCGTCTCCAGTAATCCCAAAACTTCGCGGAGGGCGTTCTTTGCGGCGCCCTCCGCGGAAACCGGTTTCACGTTGATTCATAGGACAATATCCGTTAGGAGGAGCTCATCATGGAGGAACTGTTTGCCACCGAATATGAATTCGATCTGCCGAAAGGCTATCTCGACAGCAACGGCACGCTGCATAAGCACGGCGTGATGCGTCTTGCGACCGCAGCGGACGAGATCATCCCGCTGCGCGACCCGAGGGTGGTTCAGAATCCGGGCTATCTCACCATTATCCTTCTGGCAAGGGTCGTCACCTCGCTCGGCGATCTGCCGCGTATCGACTGCAAGGTCATTGAGAAGCTCTACTCTTCCGATCTCGCCTTTCTCCAGAGCATGTATCAGCGCATCAACGCCGTCGAACCCATCGTCGAAGAGTTCGTCTGCCCCGAGTGCGGACATAAGTTCCGTCAAGAAGTAAATTTTACTTCAGCGGAATAGCGGTCTATCCGGAGGAGGAGCTTTACAGGGAGATGAGCTTCCTCTCCTACTATAATCACTGGGATTATGAGACCGTTATGACGCTGGATCACAGAACGCGCAGGCGCTTCTGCGCAGAGATCTCCGCCATTCATAAACAGCTCAACAATGCTCCGAAAAACATTTTTGAGGGATAGAGATGGACATCAACACAATTAAAAACGCGATCTATAAATCGACGGTAAACCTTGAAGTTGGGTATAATTTCACGGTCTACTTCGACGCGTTCAAATTTGGCTTTTCCAAGGTCTCCAACATCGAGGATTCCGTGGAGACGGATACCCTTGTGGAGGGCGGCGTCAACGACCGGGTCTATTCCCTCCGCAGGCCGGTCACGTCGGAGCGCGTGATGGTTTTCGAGCGGGGCAGAGGCGCCCGGGGCGCGATCACGATGCTGACGGAGCGGAACCTCAAGCCGGGTAAGCGTATCACCTGCGACACGCTGATCATCGTCCACGATCAAAACGGCAAGCACGTCCGCGACGTCTTTGCCCTGAGCGGCTGCTATGTCAAGTCATGGAAGCTCTCCGATTTCGACGCCCGCAACAGCGACGCTTTGATTGAGACTTTCGAGATCGCCTACGAAAAAGCGGAGTCGTTGGGCCTCGCGGCGGCGGCACTTGGACTGATTACGTAAAAAATTCCGGCCGGAGGCCGCAGAATGCTGTCGGGAGGTGAGATACGGTGATCGGGATGACGACGGAAGATTCCTTCAGCCAAGGCATCCTCGCGCGCTACATGAACTTTTCCGACAATATTTCCACGGAAGCGGAGATGCTGTATCTCCGGAATCAGGGACAGCCTGCGGAGGAGCCGGTCGAAGAGGTCTACGAGACCAATATCCGGAACATCACCAATATTAACCAGTACATCACGGAAAACCCGGTGCTGCCGTTACAGATCGATCTCAAATTCGTCGGAAAGCTCATCTCCGGCGCGGTGGAGAAGATCGCGGGCACCTATACGAGCACCGGCGCCATGACCGGACATCCGGCCGTGCTCAAGACGGAGGGGAAGACCGTCGCCGTCGACGAAAGGGAGACAAAGCGGCTTTCCGGAAAACTTCGCTCCGGGGAAGGGGCGGAACATCCGCTGACCGCGGCGCAGGCTGTGGCAAATACGAGGGAAAGAGCCTTAGAGCCGCCTGTTCCCTATGCGGCAGGAGCATTTTTCAGATCCGAATTGACGTTTGAAAAAAACGCTCCCGTCGGCGAAGAACAGGGTGCGGCCGCCGCGGAGATAGAACAGCTTGAGGCAGAAAGATTCCATGCAGAACAGGAACGCCTCGTGCTCAAAGAGGCCGAAACCGCACGGGCCGCCTCCGATTTAAAAGAACGTGAGACCGGCCTTTTCGAGGAGAGACGGGAATTTGAGCACGAACGGGAGGCTTTTCGGCAGCATTCTGCCGAGGAACCGATTTCCCGGGGGACCCCTGTGGCGCCTCAGGCATTCGCCGAAAGCGCCGAACTTCAGAATATCGAAAACAGGCAGGAAGTTCTGACTAAAGAATTTCATGATTATATAGAGCAAACCGGGCGCGGCGAAGCTGAACCGAGCCGCCGCCCCGAAAAAAAGGCTCCGACGGCATCTGCGGCGGGCTTTGTTTATCCGGAGACGGCTCAGCAGACGCCGAACCGGGATTTTCCGGGTGAAAGGGCCAAAGCGGGCCCACGCGAAGAGGCCGCAACCATAGTTACCGACAGAAGCGGCGCCGTCCGCAAAGAGACCGTCTCCGCCGCGGGGCAGAGAGATTCTCTTACGGGCGGAACTGCGAAAAATGAAAGCGTTTCCGAAGAGGACGGATTCCACCGGGAGCCTCGCCTTTCGGTGTCTGCGCAGGACCTTATTTTGCAGGTCCCCGGCGCAGAGAAACCCGTTGTACGGGATTTTACCGAACGGGAGTCCGCCTTGCAGGGACCGACCGAACAGGAGCCCGCCGCAGACGAACCTGCCGCCCGGGATTCCGCCTTGCAGGAGCCGACCACTCGGATGCCGGCAGCGCCCGCGGAGCCGGTTTCCTTTATCTATCCGGAGGCGGCGCACGAGGCGGATCAGGATTCCACGGATCAAAAAGCCGAGCCCTTAAACGGCGCGGACCTTCACCGGCAAAGCCCGGTTTTGCAGGCCCCTGCCGGACAAATTTCCGACGCGCAGGAATCTGCCGTAAGGGAGTTTTCTGAGCAGGAATCTGCCGCGGAATCCTTCGATCGTTCCCGGCGTTCCGATGTTTCCGAAAACGAAGCCCCGACGGAGTTCCGCACGTTCAGACAGCCCGCCTCCGCAGCGGAACCGGCAGATCTCATCCTGTCGGAGGGACAGACGCCGGAATCGGAATCCGAAGAGCGGAGCGGTCCGCTGAAGATCCGGTTCCCGGAAAAGACGGCTCAGGAGGAAAAAAAGAGACCGGAGCCGCATGAATCTTTCTTGCGCGGCGAACCGGAGCCCATTTTAAAGGCCCGTCGGCTGGAGCAACAAAACGAGCCCGCCGAGCCGGTGATCGTCGCAAGGAGGGCGGGCGAGAAATTTGCGCCCACGGATTTCGTCTATGGACAGCGCACCCCGGAAAAACCGAAAGATCGGTTACAAAGTTCCGGGAGAAACCCGCTTCCGGAGAAAAACTTGCCCGAAAAATCCGCATCGGAACGTCGCTCCGCACGGAGACAGGGTGCGGACGCCGGAGAAAGGCCTTTTCCTTCCGCCGAACGGACGAGACCCACAGAAGAAAATCCGGAAGCCCCGCGCAGCCCACAGGCGCTCCATCAGAGACCGGCGCCGTTTGAGCCGGTTCAAATGAATTTCGGCGCTCCCAATGGGGAAGACGAGGCGCGGTCCGGCGAAGAGAAGACGGCCTTTTCTACCCGAAAAGCGCTGGAATCCGGCCATAAAAACGAAAATTTCATTTCTCCGGAGACGGAGGAATCTATCAAAACCGAGCCTTCGGCGGTTCGCAGGATGAATACGCCTGCGCCGGCGGAGACCGTGCTGCCCGCGTCGAAGGAGGAATCCTCCGCAGAAGGCACGGCGAATCCGGCAAGACGGCCGTCCGTGCCGCCAAATTCCGAACGAACTTCCGTAGCAACCGTCCCGACGCATGTTCCGGCGGACGGCCTGTCGCAAAAGATCGCCGCAAAATTCCGCCCGGCAACCATGGAACAGCGGTTTCGTCCCATTCTGACGGAGCGGCAAAGCGCCGATCCGGCCTTCGCGGGGCGGATCCGGGAGGCACAGAAAGGGAACGCTTCCGCGGAGAGAGCCGTTCCGGCCGGCAACATAGAGGATAGGATGGCCGCCGCCGGGATCGAAACCAGAACCCGGCCGAAGAAAAGAATCGTTTCTCGGACGGAGGAGTTGCATGAGCACACCGTCAACCGGGCGATCAACATGTCGGCCTCTCCCGACAAGCCGCAGCAGGTCTTTCACGCGGCGGTGGAAGAGGAACTGATGAGCAGTACAAGCATCCGCAAGATCGCGGATAAGGTCTATCAGGAGCTGGAATCCAGGCTCCGTTCCGAAAAGATCAGGAGGGGGAACCTGTAAATGGGAAAGCTCAAGGAAGGCTTTGCAAAGGCAAAGAGCGCGGTCTCCGAAACAATTTTCGGCCCGAAGCTTGAGAAGGCAAAGATTTTTCTGATGGATGAGGACCTCACGGTGATCGGAGGTCCGATCGTCGTGCAGTTCAATCCCTCCGAATATCATCTTTCGAGGGGCATGCGGACGAAGGAACACCCCGGCATCGGCAAAGACGAGGAACAGAAGAACGTCCGTCCGGTCGCGGGCGGAAAGACCAACTTCTCCGTCGCCCTCTATTTCGATTTGGAAAAGGATTACGACACCATCAGCTTAAATACGCTGCGTTATTCCCTGACCGGCCCGGCGATCGGCGCCTATCCGACCAAAGCCGGCACGCTCAGCAGGAAGGGCGCTCCGGATGCCAACAAAGACCCGGAGATGGTCATCAGCAATATCATGGCCCTGACGAAATTCGAGCCGGATGCGCACAACCCGGAGCGCGTCGAATTCATCTGGGGTACGCTGGATTTCATCGGCGTGGTGGAGAACTGCAGCGCGGAGTACACAATGTTCAAGCCGAACGGCAACCCTCTCCGCGTCAAGATCGACCTCGCGATTGCCGGCGAGGAAGCTCAGATCATCAACGGCATCAAGCAGCTGCCGTTTTCCTCCCCGAACCGCACGAAAGAGCGCACGCTTCTTGAAGGAGATCAGCTCTGGATGCTCGCAGATCAGGAATATAACGATCCCGCGATGTGGAAAGTGATCGCCGAGTCGAACGACGTGCTCAATCCGAGAAAACTCGGCAGCACCAAAAATTATATCGTACCTTCCATCAAGTAGGACGAAGCCCGTGGAAAGAAGGTGAATGCCCGTGAGTCTGATGACTTCCAGCACGACGGTTGACGCTCTGAAAAAGAAATATCACAATTTCAACGCGCCGACCGTGGAAATCAAGATCGGCGGCACCGACATCATCACCAAGGAAAACGGCGTCGTCACGGATCTCCACATCGAGTTGACGGCCGGGTATGAAGCCTCCGGTGCGAGCTTCAACGTGATTCAGCAGTACGATTTTGAACAGTCGGATTTTACAAAAGACGGCCCCGCCTCAAGCCTTGAAGTCGGCGCAAAGGTCGAAATTTCCATCGGCTACATCGCGCTGGAAACCGTCTTCAGCGGCCTGATCTCCGAAGTTACGCTGCGATTCGATATGGACGAGGAACCCATGATCCATGTCGAGTGCGTGGATGCGAAGATTGAGATGATGAAAAATCAGCGCATCGAGGTACGGCAGGAGACGGATATCGCGACGCTGGTAAACGCCCTGCTCGGCGTCTCGCCGGTCTCCGGCTATCTCGGTTCCAAGGAGGTCAACGTGACCAAACAGGTCGAAATTCCGCTCCGCATGAATCAGGAGACGGACTACGACTACCTCGTCAAGCTGGCAAAATACCTCGGCTGCGAATTTTTCATCGTGGCCGGCACCGTCTATTTCCGGGATCCGCCGTCCTCCGCATCGACGATCATGACCATCAACATGCAGGACGAGATCCTTCTGTCGGCGGGCTTTACGATGAGCGGCGCCCATCTGGTGGAGACGGTCAGCGTTCTGGGCATCGATCCCGCCAAGGATGAAATGATCGAGGGCGAGGCCAAGACCTCCGGCAAATATTCCACGGCGAGCGGCGGCAAACAGATGATCGGCGGCTCCATCAAATCCTTCGTCGATCCGTATGCCAAGACGAAGGCCGATCTGAACGAGCGGGCCAAGACGCTGCTCGCGGAGTTTAACGGCGGTTTTGGTAGGCTGGAGATGTCCTTACAGGGGATGCCGGAGCTTGTTCCCGGCCGCAGTATCACGCTTGATGGTTTTTCGGCCAACATGAATCAGACATTTTATATCACAAAGGTAGCCCACCGACTGGATGAAGAGGGCTTCGTCACCAATTTGGAAGCGAGGATAGACAGCCTATGAACGAGATTGCGGATCTTTTAAGCAACAATTCCGTCGGCAATTCCTTCTTTTCCGGACTCGGCACGCTCCTGATCGCCAAAGTCAAGGACAACTCCAAGGGAGATGTGAAAGGCACCGTCGATATCACGCTTCTCTCCTACGACAGCGCCGGCAAGGACATCGAAGCGGTGCCGATTCTGCGCCCCTATGCGGGCAAGGATTACGGCTTCTATTACCAGCCGGAGAAGGACGACATCGTTCTGGTCGGTTTTGTCGGCAACAACATGCAGAAGCCGGTCATTCTGGGCTGCCTATATCCGGCCAACGCCGACTTCGTCAACGAGAGCTTCATCAGTGAGAATACCAAACGTCATTATAAATTCAAACAGGGTTTTGAATACACGGAGTCCGACGAAGACAGTAAGCAGAGCCTGACGATCGCCTCACCGAAGGGGCTGACGGAGATCATCGAGGATGAGAAGGAAACCGTCACGCTCAAAGATAAAAACGGCAAGAATCTGCTAAAGATCGACAGCAAGAACGGAGCTATCGAGCTGACGGCGGACAAGAAGATCACCCTGAAGGCGGGCTCCTGTACCGTCACAATGGACGGGCAGGGCGGCTCGGTAGAGATCAAGGCGGATAAGATCAGCCTGACCGCCAACCAGCAGGTCGACGTCAAGGGCAATACCGCCGTCAATCTGAGCGGCGCGCAGGCGAAGCTCGAAGGACAGAGCATGGTGGAAGTGAAATCCAGCTCCATGGTTCAGGTGAGCGGCAGTTTAATTAAGCTCGGATAGACCCGGGAACGGGATACGTTGGGAAAGCAGGTGAAACAAGATGGCAGATACGCGGGATTTTCTCGGCAAAGGCTTTGCTTTTCCGCCAAGCGTGGATAAGGCTACCGGCCGCTTCCGGATGAGCAAAGAAGAGGAGGACATCAGACAGTCCATCTACCTCATCCTGATGACACGCAAGGGCGAGCGCGCGATGGAGCCGGAATTCGGTTCCTCCGTCCATAAATATATCTATGAGCTGCCCGACGACGCATTCTTTCATCTGGTTCGGAACGAGGTGATCGACGCGCTGACCAAATGGGAGCCGCGGATCACCGATATCGTGCTCGACATCGATTCCTCCGGCATCGTCGAAGGAAAAGTGATCTTCCGCATCAGCTATACGGTCCGCTCGACCAACAATCCCAACAACTTGGTATTCCCCTATTATCTCTACGAAGGCGTAGGCATCGAGTAAGGCACGGAGGAGGGAAAGGCTTTGTATGACAACTACGGGAACCATGGGGAGCTGAAGGCTCTTTCCGGCTCCTATGTGCCGGAGTGGCACTTCACGGAAATCAGCCCCGATCCCGGTTCCGTGCTCGCCATGCTCATCGACGACATGCGCGGCGAGAGCGTCAAACGCTACGGGGAGATCTTTCATAAACACAAAATTCAGTACCTCAACCTCTTCGACCGTCTGAAAGAGGAACCGGTGGAATCCGCGAAGAGCTATGTGCGGTTCGATCCGGTCGGAGGCTTTGACGAGCCGGTCTTTGTGCCCAAAGGCACCAGACTGACCGCGCGGGCGGCCGGCGGCGATCAGGAGATGGTCTACGAGACCACCCATGCGATCACCACGACCTCCGCCGAACTCAAGGCTCTGTATTCGGTCGAAAAGGAAACCGACACCATTCTCCGCGTCTTCGGCGAGGCGGACGGCGCCGTTCCGGAGGAGGCCGTCTTTACGGCTTTCGGCCTTGACGGCGAAAACTGTGCCGGCCACCGACTCTGTTTCCTCTTTTCCAACGCCTTTGATCTTCTGGATCATTTTGAAATCGGCCTGCGCCTCACACCGGCCGACGATCAGAACGCCGAAGCCTTCCGCGAGCTGATGACCGGAGGGAACGTCGTCTTTTCCTTCTTGGAGCCGGACGACGCCGACCCGGATCATCCGCGGAAACGGCCGTTCGACGGGGTCCGCTATGAGAAGGGCGCCGTCTATCTGCGGATGGAGAGCTTCCAGCCGCAGAAGATCTCCCTCGGCGGGACGGAATGCTACGCGATCGTCGCGGATGCCAAAGTTCTCTCCGGCGTGCAGATCTGCGGCGCAGCGCTGCAGTTCGGGCAGGAAGGATTTGCGCCGGAGGAGGTCCTCAGTAGCGGCATCGCCCAGAACATCGAGCAATTTCATCCCTTCGGCAGTCCGCCGGAGCTTTTTGCCGCCTGCGAATTCGAGTGCCCGCGGGTGCTGGCCAGAAAAGGCGCCGACGTCTCGATGAAATTCCGCCTCGGTTTCGATCTCTTGGAACGCAGAGTTCCGGAGATTGAAGAAAAGACCGACTATAAGATCGTCATGAAAAAGGAGCGCGAGGTCCCGAAGGCCAAGATCCCGGAGGTCTGGCCGGACTACGTGCTCATTGAATATCTCTCCGACGGGAACGCGTGGAAACGCCTGCTCCGCGACGAAAATTCCACGCTGATCTTCAACGGCGGCCAGCAGGGAGACCTCGAGCTGCACTTCATCTGTCCGGACGACATCAAGGAGTACGAGGCCGGCCAGTGCAGGCTGCGCTTCCGCCTGATGAAAGCGGAAGGCCTTTACAGCATCCCGAGCAATCTGCATGTCCCCGTCGTCAGTGGAGTGCGTTTTGCCTACTCCTATCTGGAGCATCCGCTGCTCCCGGATACCGTCTACACGGAGAACAATTTCGTCCATGCCGACATCACCGCGAATCTCCGCCGCGGCATCCCGTCGCCTCTTTTCTATAACAACGAGACCGCCGGGCGCGCCATGTACCTCGGCTTTGACGGCTCGATCGAGGGCAGCCCGCTGAGCCTGTATTTCGAGATGGAGAACAATCAGGATGTTCCGCTCGACTACGCCGTGGAATATCTGTCGCCGGAGGGA
>DAOSWK010000101.1:0-5752 GCA_035593545.1 Oscillospiraceae bacterium
CGGTCCGATTTTTCACGTTCGCTCTTCATGGCCCAGAAGGCGTTTTTTATCGCCGCGATTTACGGCGTGGTGCTCATGGGCGGCTTTTCCGGCGTCGCGGGTGCCGTGCAGGCGCTGCTCTACCGGGATATGAGCGAAAAAGTCTATATGGATCTCGGCACGCTGGCGGGGTTTCTGGCCTTCACCGTCTTTGTCGGGTATTTTCCCGACTTCCGGAGGGGAGAGACGGATGAGCACCGGGAATCCGCGCAGAAGCAGCCGCGGTTTATCGAAATTCTGTTCGGCTACATCATGGTGCCGATCGTGCTCGCCCTGACGGTTGTTTTGCTGCTCTGGGCCGGAAAAACCGTCGTGACCGGCACATGGCCCTCGTTTGAGCAGCTCGCCGGGATCGCCGCCGCCTATGCGGCCGGAGGAATCTGGCTCCACATCATGGTCACCCGCTACGAAACCGGGATTGCCGGCTTCTACCGCCGGGTCTATCCGATCGCCGCGCTGGTGATCCTCGCGTTTGAGGCGTGGGCGCTGGCCGTCCAACTGGGCAAATGGGGCCTTAGAACGACCGAATACATCTTCCTTCTGCTTTGGGTGGTGACGGCGGCGGCCTCCGTGCTGCTGATCTTCATGAGGGAAAAGGCCCATACGATCATCGCGGCCGTTCTCTGTGCCGTTGCCGTGTTCTCCGTTTTGCCGGCGGTGGGATACCATGCGCTGCCGGTGGCCGAACAGACCGCCCGGCTGGAGAGGCTGCTGACCGAGAACGGCATGTTTGAGGATGGAAAGATCGTTCCCGCCGTCTCGGAGCCGGAGCGTTCCGTGCGGGAATCCGTCACCGAGACGGTCAGCTTTCTGGCTTATGCCGAGGATGCGAAGCTGCCGGCGTGGTTTGTTGAGGATCTGAACCTGAGCAGCGTGTTCCGGGAGACGTTCGGCTTTGAGCAGATATGGCCGCAGGACGAGGACGCCACAGGAGTGGACGAGGGAGACTACCTGTCGACCTATCTGACGCTGCCGTCCGGGGCCGTCGACATCGGCGGCTATCGCTGGGCGGTCAACCCGGTGGGCTACAAGACGGAGACCGGACAGGACTCGGTTACCATCGACGGCGACCGGGGCACCTACCGGATCTATTGGACGCAGGACTACGAGGACGGCATCCCGAATTTGAAGATCACGCTGAACGACGACGTGATTTTGGAGGAGGATCTGAGCGGATATATCGACCGGATCACCGAGGCATTTCCGCCGAGCGTGGGAGGCACTGCGGAGGCGACCCTTGCGGACATGAGCGTGCAGCTGGAAAGCCCGGAGATCACCGTGCTGCTCGTCTTCAGCGATGTCAGCATCAGCGTGGATACCCGCCTCAATGCGGTCAGTTACTGGTTCGATCTGAGCGCGCTGTATCTGAACGAGAAGCCGTAAGTTCGCGGGCGGTCGGGCGCTTTCGGGACGATCCCCCCGAAACGCTTCCACAGGAGAATCCGATTTCAAAAAGAACCCCGAGCCCTTTTCACCGGAGGGACTCGGGGCTTTTTTATCAGACAGAAAAAACGGTCCGCCGCAGACAAAAAGGTCGGGCATTTTTATCGGGAAATCACGTTTTTTTGTATAGGGGAACGGGGCCGCCTGCCGCGGATGGAGAACGACGGGCCCGTCGAAGGCTCGAAGATAAAATGAATCCAACGGTTTTTCATCGGGGATGGCGGCGATTTTTCGCGAAAGGGAAACGGTTCGCCGACGAATCTTCGGGGGCAAAGACCGGCCTCAAATTTGTCGGATTGCGTTGTTGGAAGGCTTATATGCCAAGACAAAGAGAGGGGTGGCAAAAAGCGCTTCCTCTCCGGGAGTTATCCGGCGGAGGCGGCGGTTTCATGGAAAAAGCCGTTTTCCGCCAAAGCGTCAGAGCACATACCGGAGGATGCAGACGGCGTGCAGGACGCACCCGATGTCGACGAACACATGGAACACCGCGTGCAGATATTTTTTCTTCTTCCCCAACCCGTACAGGACGGCGCCCAGCGTATAGGCGATTCCGCCCCAGAGCAGCAGGAGCATCCCGGGCCGGGAGAGCGCCTCGGCCGCGGGCCGGACGGCCATGACGATCAGCCAGCCCATCGCCAGATAGCAGGTCATGGAGAACAGGGCGAATTTTTTGAGATCGATCGCCGTCAGGGTCACCGCCAGCGCGGCAAGCCCCCACTCCGCCCCGAAGATGCTCCATGCGAGCACCGGATGCTCAGGCCGGATGGCGGAGAGCAAAATGGGCGTATAGGAGCCCGCGATCAGCAGATAGATGACGCAGTGGTCGATGGCCTGCACATAGTTCGCAATCAGTTCGTCGGGCAGATTTGCGGCGGTATCGGTGTAAATTTTAAACATGTCCGAAGGTCCTTTCCGGGCTCCGCAGGAGGGCGGCGTTCCGTTTCCGGCGTCCGCGGTTCCTTTGCGAAGTCTTCCTTTTTATAAGTATTTTTCGCGGAATCTGTCCGCGCGTCCACCGCCCGGCGGCAGACGAATGCCCGATATTTCCCGGAGGAGTTCCGTTTTTGAAATCCTTCCGGTCCGGGTGAAGGAAAGGCGGCTCCGGGCAGGTCGGTTTGCCGATGCCCTTCTCGCGGTGATGAAAAGGAAAGCCGCTATGTCTCATATTTTACCCACAGCGGGGCATCCGACGCAATCTATTGTTCTATTTTCGGATTCTCCCGAGAAAAAGGGAAGAGTAGAGCGAAACAAAGTTCACCCTACTCTCTCTTTTTTGGATTCTACGATTCGGAGAACGAGAGGATTTGCCGAAAAAACGCGGGATTTTGCTTTCAAAAGCAGAAATCGGCCCCGTCGGTTTTCCGTCGCGGGCTATTCTTCTTCATATCCCTGCAAAATCTCGCGGAACTTCGAGGCGTGAAGCCCTTCCTCCTCCGCACAGTCCGCGAAGATTCTGGCGGCCTTCTCGTCGTCCTCGGTTTCCCTCGAATAGGATTCAAAATCTCTCACGAGCTCCATGGAATTCTGCCACGCCCGGAGCAGCCTGTCCCGGGTGGTGATTTTGATTTCGTCTTTATGATCCGTTGCGGATACCCCCTTCATGATGGACTCGGCTTTAGCATGAACCTTTCGGCCGCGTTTATTCCATGCGGCTTAAATCATGGGGGAGCCGGCCGCTTTTTTGAGATTGTTCGAGCGGATTGCCTCAGTGACGTTCTTTTAAATCCCCGGTCGCGGGGTTGTCGATCAGCTTCCCGGTCTCGGTAAAGCGCGAGCCGTGGCAGGGGCAATCCCACGAGTGCTCCTGCGGATTCCACTTAAGCGCGCAGCCCAGATGCGGGCAGCGTTTTTTGGAAATCGTCAACAAGTTGGTCACGGCCTCGAAGGCGTTGACGGCGAGCTGCGGGCGCAGGACCGTTCTTGACGGGGAAAATACCGGCGCATACGGATTTTCCTTTCCCGTCACCAGATCCGTCAGGAGCATCGCCGAGACCATCGAGGAGGTCATGCCCCATTTATTGAAACCCGTCGCCACATAAAAATCCGGGGTGTTTTTCGAGTAATGTCCGATATAGGGGACGCCGTCCAGCGTCATGCAGTCCTGCGTCGCCCAGCGGTACGCTTCACGGGCGCCGGGATACTGCCGCCCGGAAAAATCCGTGAGCTCCCGCCAGCCGCCGCCCTTCTTTCCGGTGCGATGATCCCCGCCGCCGATCAGCAGCAGATTTTCATAGTTGCGGAAGGACATCCCTTTTTCGTCCTCATCCACATACATCCCGCCGACATCCGGCGCGCCTTCGAGCGCCAGCACATAGGAGCGGTGCTGGTACATCTTCAAAAAATAGCTGCCGTGCTTGTTGATAAAAGGAAAATGCGTCGCCACGATGATTGTATCCGCCGTGATCGTTCCGTAATCCGTGAGCGCCGTATGTCTGGTCAGCTCGCGGACGGCGGTATGCTCATAGATCTTCAGCCCCTGCGCTACGGCCGAAACGAATTTCAGGGGATGGAACTGCGCTTGATTTTTGAATTTGACCGCCCCGGCAACCGGGAACGGAAGCGGAAGCCGGCCCGCAAATTCCGCGGGGAAGCCGATCTTATCGAGCGCCTCCAGTTCCTTCTCGATTTTCAGTTCGTCGCTGAGGGAGTAGACAAACGCGTCTTTGGACTCAAAATCGCAGCCGTCCCGGCAAAGCCCGCGATATTTTTCCAGCGCGGCCTCGTTCGCCTCCAGATACATCCGGGCCCGTTCCACGCCGAATTCGCGGATCAGCTTATCGTAAATCAGCCCGTGCTCGGAAGTGATTTTTGCCGTCGTATTCTTCGTGATACCGCTGCAGATCGTGTCGGCCTCCGCAAGCACATAGTCCACGCCGGCCTGTTTCAGCATAGCGGCGCAGAGGATACCGGCCATTCCTCCGCCGATAATCAAAACGTCCGTACGGATGTCGCCGTTTAGACGCTCAAAGACGGGAAGTTGGGAAGTCTCGGACCATAAGGAGCCCATGCGATCACCACCACGAAGTAGTATGCCTGATTTTACGGAGGTTATTTGGCCTTGTCGGAGAAACAGGATATTTTGGTAAAATCCGGGACGCCGCGGAAAAATCAAAAAAGCGCGAACGAGATCATTTTTACGCCGGGCTTTGGCTGTCCGACAAAAAACGTCATATTCTTTTCCCCATTCGGAGATAGGTTTCAAGAGCGGAATATCATGCAAAACGCCCCCCATTATGGAGCGCATTTTATATGCGGGCTCGGTCTGCCGGAGGATCGGGCCAAAATAGGGCGGAGTTTCGGCGCGGGCGCAAAACAAAACGGCCCCCACTTTCGTGAGGGCGCGAGTTGGATGCAGCGTCACGCTGCTTGGCGGAGACGGTGGGATTCGAACCCACGGACGGTGTTACCCATCACTCGATTTCGAGTCGAGGCCGTTATGACCACTTCGATACGTCTCCGTATGATTCGGTACCGGAAAAACCGGCTCAATTATCATAGCACGAAACCATTCGCCGGTCAATCGTTTCTTATAGGACGAAAGAAAAAGACGCTTGTCCATGCGGTTTCCGACCGGATCCTGTTGACAGGGGCAGTAAAAAAATGTATATTATTTAATAATACCTATATTGGTATCAATTTAATATGGTTGAAAGAAGAGATCAATCCCAATGGATGACCCCGGTAGTACACGGTACCTGCTTCTTCTGGTCTGCCTCATCGGCGTCGGAGGATTTTTTGCGATGAGCAAGGCGGCGCTGATTTCCCTCAACGACGCAAAGCTTCATAAGGACGCGGACGATGGGAATAAAAGCGCCATAACCCTTTGCAGAATGGCGGACGAGCCGAACGATTTTCTGGCCATGATCCGGGCTGCGGTCACGCTGTTTGGTTTTCTTGCCGCCGCGTTTGCGGCAAACGAGTATACCGCGCCGGCCGCGGAATTTTTCGGGCGCTATGTGTCGCTTGCTCCGGAGACGTTACAGGTGCTCACGCTGATCCTGTTGACGCTCGTGCTCACGTTTTTTATGTTGGTGTTCGGCGGCGTGGTGCCGAAATGGATCGGCATGCACAAGCCGGAAAAGATCGCCTACGGCGTTTCCGGGATCCTGTATCTTTTTTATCTGTTTTTCCGCCCGCTGGTGAAGCTCGTTGACGGTTCCGCCGCGGCCATCATGAAACTTGCCGGCATCGATTCGGTCGGCGAGCCGGAGGGAGCCACCGAGGAGAACATCCGGATGATGCTCGACGCCGGCAACGAGAACGGCACCAT
>DAOSWK010000102.1:0-5730 GCA_035593545.1 Oscillospiraceae bacterium
CGCAGTGGTGCCTCAAAAAGCGGAACGTCCTCAACGCGATCCACTCCTACTTTGCGAAAAACAACGTCGTTCAGGGCGGCGACCGGATCAAATAAAAATCCGCCTCCCGGCGAAGGAAAACCCCTCCGTGGAAGGCGGATTTTTATAGAAAAAATTTACGCCGGCATTTTCGGGCCTGTCCGCCCTGAAATTCCGAACGGTGCGAAAAAGCGGTGATTTTCGGCGCGTCGTCGGAAGAAGCGAGCGGCGGAGGGCCTTTTCTTCTTTTAAAAAATGGGAATCTTTCTGGGAGAAAAGTCCGCGCCGGGCGTTTTAAAATTCACCGACTGAATACTCCGGATTGCGCAGAGAGGGCGTCGATTTTTTAATCCGTTCCGGAAAAAACCGAGCGGCGGAGGGGCCGATACGCATAAAAAACGAGCGCCGGAATTCCGGACGCCCGTTTTTTTTATAAAACTTATTTTGTTTCGGGATACTCGAAGCAGAGCAGGTGTTCCGCGGGAACGTCCTCCTCGACGGCCGGAAAGCGGCCGATCGGCGCATAGAAGCGGTTGTCGCCGCGGTCGTCGTTGACCTTGGAGACCTCGCCCAGCAACACGGTGCCGTACCCGGGGTCCGCCCAAAACTCGTGGTAGAGGCCGGGCGTCAGCGTGATGCTCTCTCCGGGATGCAGACAGAGAACGGTTCCGGCTTTGAGCACGCGCCGGGTGCCGTCCGTGCTCACGGCGATGTCCGTATCGGCATGGCCGCCGGCCTCGTCGGCGTTATACAACCGGATTCGCAGGTTGCCGCCGCCGCGGACGATGATGTCCTCGGTCTTTTCCCAGTGGAAGTGGTCGGGGCTGTCCTGCCCTTCTTTGGAAATCAGGATTTTTTCACAATAGGTCTTTCCGGCGGGATCGGCCTTATCGCCGTTGCGGAGCGTGAAAAGCAGGAGCCCGAGGCGATCGAAGTCGCCCTGTCCGTAGTCGGTGACATCCCAGCCGAGCATCCGGCGGCGAATCTCGTCGCATTCGGGGCCCTTTTGCGCCCAGTCCTCCGGCGTCCAGCGGGCAAACGGCGGCAGACAGAAGCCGAGGCTTTCGGTCAGCGCGAGGGCCTCGCGGATCTGAGCGTTGATTTCGGAACGCTTCATACGGCCCGCCTCCTTTTGGAATTTGGCTTTGTTCCGCCATTATCCCATACTAACATAGAATTCGATGCAAAGATACGAAAGAAACCGTACAACATGCGGGGCAGAGAAAAACCTGCGGACATGCCGGAGAAATCCCCGCCGTTTCCCGAAGGATCACGCAGAGACGGGGCCGTACCGGTTTTCGTCGGGGTCGCCGATCCGGATCATCGGGATCAGGACGATGATCCAGCCGACCAGAGGGATCAGCGCAAAGAGAAGATAGAGCCCGCTCTTGCCGACGTCGTGAAGCCGCCGAACAGAAAGGGCGATCCCCGGGATAAAGGCGGCCAGCGAGTAGAGAGAGGCGATCCAGCCGAAGATTCCGGCAATTTCGGAAAGAATGCCGAAAAGAAAGCCGATCACGATGTTGACGGCAACAACGCGCCAATAAGCGCCGCGGCTGCTCCTGCCCGTGAAATCCGTGAATTTTTGCCACATATCCATGTAGGCGAGCAGAAAGTCGTTCATAAAAACCCTCCTCAAAATAGTGAAAAATAGGACGTATCATATTCGGCATCTCCAAAAATATGAAAAAAGAGGCGCCGTTATGAAAAAAAGCAGGTGCCCGGATGTCGGATACGGCTTTTTTCGCAGATTATCGGGAGATATATTTTTTGCAGTCGCGCAGCTCGCGCAGGCTCTCGCGGACGCTGCCGTTCCAGCCCTCGACGCGCGGCGCATGCATCAGGGAGCTGAGGATGCTCTCCTCCACCACTTCGGTGACGGCGCGGAAAACCGTGTTCATCGCGGTTTCGTGCATCATGGTGACCTGTGTGAAATAGTTGTCGGTCGTGTGCGGCAGGTCGTAGGCGGTGGTGAACATCACCGAGATGTCTCCGCTCCAGTTGCCGGTGTAGGAGCCGGTACGCGCGATACCGTTCTGCGCGCGGCGGCAGGCACGGTTCAGCTGGCGGCTGCTCATCGGAAGATCCGTGGCGAGGATGATGATGATGGAGCCCTTGTCCGGCTCACCGAGCTTGTCCGCGAGTTCTCCGCCGCAGAAATCGTCGTAGACGCGCAGGTCGCACATGCTTCCGAAGTTGGTATTCACAAGGCATCCGACGGTGAAGGTCCGTCCGCCGATCGTGACGACGCGGGAAGAGGAGCCGATGCCGCTCTTGAGCTCGTAGCAGTTCATGCCGCGGCCCGCGCCGACGGCACCCTCCTCAAAATCCGGGCCGGCGCCGCGGATGGCCTCCAGCACGTTTTCCTCCGAGACCGCGAAGCCCCGGATGTTGCTCAGGTATCCGTCGAAGCACTCGAGCACCAGCGGATTCACGGTGCCGATCTCGCCGCCGATCTCCGGGTCGGTTTTCACCATATATTTGAAAAGGGCGTCCATGCAGGCGCCGACGGAGAAAGTATTGGTCAGAAGAATCGGCGTTTCAATCGTGCCCATCTCGCCGATCTGCATAAGGCCGACGCTCTTGCCGTAGCCGTTGATGACGTGGTGGCCGGCGACGACCTTGTGCTCAAACAGGTTACCGGAGCGCGGCAGGATGGCCGTGACGCCGGTGTTGTATTCGTCCGTGACGATCGTGGAATGGCCGACCAGCACACCCGGCACGTCGGTGATCAGGTTCTTCGGGCCGGGGATCCCGGATTCCCGGCTGACGGGTCTATACGCGAGTCCCATAGATTTGCCTCCATACAATCTAAAATAAATAACCGCCTTTTATTATAACGCGATTTTTTCCCGATACAAGATCCAACAAAAAACGCTCCCGGCTTTCGCGGATACCCCCGGGAACACTTCTTTGAGCCGGAGCCCGGCTTGCGGCGGCCGTCCCCGCGGGAATCATCCGCCCCGCTTTTTCTTCGGCTTTGGAAAAGGGGTCGCCCGCTCAAGGATTGCGACGACCTCGCCGGAGAGATCGGGGTCATCGATGTCGAGAAGATAGTGCTCCTTTGCGCCGGAATAGGGAAAGCCGGTCTCCGCCCCGGGCATGATTTCCGCGAGGCAGTCCAGCTTTTTTACATACACCGTATTGTCGCAGACCAGCAGGACCGGCTTGTCGTTGACGTAGACCATGTACTCGCCAAACATCTTCCGGTAGCGGATGTCCCATGGGCCTTTGATCTGGTCGCAGACGTATTCGATGAACTCGACGGAAGTCGCCATGTTTTCGCCTCCCGGACGATGGAAATTTTTACCCTTTCCATTATAACGGACGGAGGGAAAAAAGACAATCCGGGTTCCGGACGGGATGAATGTCGTTTTTGCGGATGCTTTTCCCAAAATCGGGATCGGAGGCTGTCCTTCCCGCGGGAAAAGACTCCTCCGTTCCCGCGGCGGGAGAAAAAAACTTTCGCCGCGGGCGGGTTTTTGCGGGCATTTCGGTTGTAACCGCCGCATATTGGTGTTAAAATGCAGGATGAATTTCGGCTGTTGATCGGAGGGACAGAAGATGAAGGAAACTGCCGAAAACCGGGAGGAACCCGCGGTGGAGGCCGCGTTGAAAGAATTCGCGGGCACGGCGTCCGCGGATACGGCGTCCGCACTCGCGTCATCCGCGCTTGCGGGGCTGAGGGATCATTTTGCCGGAAAGGCGGAGGGACAGGCTGCCGCCGAGCTGTTCGGCAAGTACTATGCCGAGACGGCGAAGCAGCTTGGCGCGCCGGGCGAGCTTTCACAGGAGCAGCTCTTTGCCGTGGCGGCCGTTGCGGTCTATCGGACGATATGGAGTCTCGGCCTGAGGGAGACGGAAGCCCTTGAAACCGCGCTCGCCTGCTTTTCCGGAGAGAAAACGGAGGCCGGGGAGACTTGGAGCAAATTGGACGGCCTCCTGTTCGGCGCGTGCAGAAAGATCCGCCGCGCGCTGGAGGAGGAAGTCCGGGAAAAGTACGAGGCCGCGTTTTCCGAAGAGGAGGGCGGTTTTGTCCGCAGCGTCACGGTATGCCCCTATGCGGAGGCTTTTGCCGCGCTGGGCCGGCCGGAACTCGTGAAGGTCGCCTGCGAGACCGTCCACTCCGGCTATGAAACGCTGGGCCGTCACCTGCGCTGGACGAGGGAATACGATTTCGGCGACCGGGAGGGTCTCTGCTGTTCGGATTCCTTTGAAAAAGTCGGGATGTGATCCGGAACAAAAATACGGGGTCTCCTGTTCGGGAGGCTCCGTGTTTTTTGTTTTATTGGGAAGCATCGGATTTTTCTACGGCTCCCAAGGCGATGCCGGAATCCGGGGAATCATGCCGCAGCCGAAGAAGGTCCTCTTTGCTCCCCTGCCCGAAATCGCTATCTTTTTCGGAGATGCCGGCGCGGTCTCCGCCCGAGTCCGTTCCCCGTTTCTCCTCATAAAATCGTCCGTGCCTTTCCGGAGATTGAAAGACGGTCTTTTTTCGTATCAGGAATCCTTTGCGTCCGCCTTTTCCCGGACGGCGGCCTTCGAGAATTCCGAGGCGAGCTTTTCGGGGCTGATGCTTTCCTGAAGATGGAGGTAGACCTCGTGCAGCGGCGATTTAATGTAGCAGAGCTTATCCCTGCAGTTTTCGCAGCGCAGCGCGGAGTTAGAGCCGTGCCAGAAGCGCTCCGGATGGGCCGCGTAGGTATATTCCCAGCGGATCAACACGATGCAGGCGGTGAAGAAGAGGCTCCAGCTAAAAAAGCTCTTGATGAAGAGCATCGGAGTATACATCATAAAATGGCCCCAGTCGAAGATCCGGCAGTTGACACAGCAGCGGTTTTTCATCACGAAGGTCTGAAACGGGCAGAAGACCATCATGCAGACGAGATCGGAAAGAAAATAGAAAAACGTCAGCAGTACCATCTCGGCCTCGCCGATCACATGAAGCAGGTAGAGCAGCGCGAAGATGCTGTTGAAGCAGAGCCAGATCAGCATGACGGTCCATGCCTTGACGTTCATCACCTGCACAAATCGGTGCAACTCGACAACGTCAAAGGATTCCTTCGGCACCGCATAGGTCGATTTCCGGCTCTTTTTTTCGCCCATTGTGATGAAAGTTTTCGGCAGCAGATGGAGGATCATGCCGGACATCAGGAGAATCCACAGCATCTGCGGCAAACCGAAGCCGGAGAAAAAGTCGGAGGTCACAAGGCCGGCCAACATGCTTTTATCCGTAAAATAGATGATCAGAGCGGCCAGAAAGATCATGGCCCGGCAGACGAGCCGGATCATGTAAAACACAAACATCGTGGATTTGGCGCGCCGGATTTTCCGGATCCGCTCCACCTGCCGGCCGCCGATCTCCCGGAGCCCGCGGACCTGCCGGTTTTCCCGGATCTTTTTCAGGGGGTCGATGGGTCTCATTCTGCTCGCTTCCTTTTTTTCTTCGCTGTCTGCGAAGCATTCCTTGTCCGGCGCCGTTCGCCCGCATTTTGCAGGAAGGCTTCCGGGATGCCCGACCGGAAATCTGCCGAACTTATAAGATAAAATATGATATTTTTGCGTAAATCCACAGGACTTTATGATGAAGCGCGGTATTTCCCCGGAAATTATCGGACATTAAATATGGTACTTCCGTTCCAGCCATTCCCGGGCGGATTCCGCAAATTTTCGGACGGCGGGAGAGCCGGATGCCGCTTTCGGCACGGCGAG
>DAOSWK010000012.1:0-30179 GCA_035593545.1 Oscillospiraceae bacterium
CGAGGGCTTGACCTTTCGCTTTCTTTCTCTTCAAAAATTATTCCCCGGCAACATTTGCTGCCGGACATATCGCAGCGTCTCCTCTCGGAGATGCATGTTCTTATTCGGTTTTCAGGGCTCCTGAACAAACAGGTTCGCTCTGACAGTCGGTATTGATTACGGCGAGGTTCCACCTGTTCCCATTCCGAACACAGAAGTTAAGCTCGTTCGTGCCGAAAATACTTGGAGGGCAGCCTCCCGGAAAGATAGGTCGGTGCCGACATCAGCGCAGTTCTTTTTGAGCTGCGCTGATTCTCTATTCCTCCTTAGCTCAGTTGGCAGAGCATGCGGCTGTTAACCGCAGGGTCGTCCGTTCGAGCCGGACAGGAGGAGCCATAGGATCCCGCTCAGCAATGGGCGGGATCTTTTTTTGTATCATAAAGTTGTTTTTCGATTCGGCCCATGACTCGTTTATTTTCGCTTTTTATTGCGAAATCGATGTTTACAGGTCTCTTGACGATATAAAATCATTTGATGCTCATGCGCTTACAGCGAAGAACAATCGGACACCCATAGGCGCGGAAATTCCGGGCCGTTTTTTAAAAGGCTGGACGGAAGATAAAATATAGCTCGGAGAACGTGACGGCCCCGGAGATTTGGAGAAAAGATGGAGCGCCTTTTCGGTATTCCGCATGGACCCGGATTGCGCCGCCGGGCCGCCGCAGATAAAAACAGGCATAAAAAAGCCGGGGAAGAAATCATCCGCCTCGGCTTTTATTTTTGCATTCAGATTTGCAGGATCTTTTCTTCGGAGAAGGTGACTTCCTCGGAAATTTGAAGGAGAGACAAAATGCCTTTTCGGCATTCCGCACGGACCCGGATCGTTCCGCCGGGCTGACGAACTTCTTTTTCCAGAGAGCCTCCTTTTTTCGCAAGAAAGGCTCCGAGCGCCGCGGTGCCGCTTCCACAGCCATTTTCCCAGACGAGCGTATCCGATTCCGGCACAAATACGAGCGGCGCGATGCGGTCGAAATCCCGGCTGCACAGGATTACGCCGAGCGCCTCCGCACCAAGCTCCGTGCACCAGCCTTTGATGCCGGCAAGCGCATCGTTTCGTTCCTGATCGCCGAAATCGTCCACCGGCCGAAGCAGATGGGTGATGCCGGGCATCTCTACGACGGAGAAAATCTCGGTGTGACCGGACGCAGAGAAGGCGCGCTCATAAATGCGGGTGGGCAGCGGCATCTCCACGGAGCCGCAGTCCGTACCGCCGATGTTCCAAGCGGCGCAGCGAAGGACGGATTTCGCGCCGGAACACTCGATCTTCAGCTTCTCCCGATTTGGGCCGATGAGCATGAGATTTTTTGCCTTCCAGACGGCGACGGAGAGCGTCGCGTTTCCACAGAACTCGCCGCCCGCCATCTCGAGCCGGCCCTTTGCCTCCTCGGAATACGGCGCAGAGAGGAAAGCAACCTGTTCCACCTCGCCCGTCTCCATCAGCAGGGCCGCGGCCTGACGGCGAAGCTTTGCCGGGAAGCCCTCCTTTACCAGAGCGGTCGTGTTGCCGCTCGGGTCCGCGATCCAATAGCGAAGTTCCATTTGGGGCTCCTTTCAGGCGATATTTTCTGCGTTCGCCGGGTGGAAAACAACTGCACGGCCCGTAGGCGAAGAAGCATTCGCGCTCTGCGACACGGCGGGAGCATTATATACCCGAGGGAAAGAGAAATATCAGATTGTGTTTACGAGGAAGAGCGTATGAGATAAGACGACCATTTTGTCCGCAAGCCCGTTTTCTTCACCGCTTTTTGCCACAGAAAAATACCTTTTGGCAATCCGTTTTCATTATGATACCAAGACATCGCGAATGTGTTTTTTTTCGGGCGGGCAACTGTTTTCTTGACGATCAGTTTTCGTTGTAGCGCTCAAGGAATTTGCGGGTGCGCTCCTCTTTCGGGTTGCCGAAGACTTCCTCCGGCGGCCCGGCCTCGACGACCACGCCCTCGTCCATGAAGAGCACCGTATCGGAGACATCCCGCGCGAACTGCATCTCGTGGGTGACGATGATCATCGTCGTCTCCTTTTCCGCAAGGCCGCGGATGACTTTGAGCACCTCGCCGGTCAGCTCCGGGTCGAGGGCGGAGGTCGGCTCGTCGAAACAGAGAATATCCGGGTGCATCGCAAGGGCGCGGGCAATCGCCACACGCTGCTGCTGGCCGCCGGAGAGCTGATGCGGATAGCTTTGCAACTTCTCCGAAAGGCCGACGCTTGCGATGATCTCCCGGGCGTCCTGTTCGATCTCCGAGAGGATCTGTTTTTTGTTTTCCTTATAATCCGGTCGCTGATAAGCAAAGAGCTGCACCGCGAGCATCACGTTTTTGAGCACCGTATACTGCGGAAACAGGTTGAACTGCTGAAACACGAGGCCGAAATGCAGCCGTTTCTGCCGGACGACAGCTTCGCTTGCGGACTGCGGAATCGCGGCGTCGAAAAGCGTTTCGCCGTTTACGGAGATGACGCCCGTATCCGGCGTCTCAAGAAAATTGAGACAGCGCAGCAGCGTAGTCTTGCCGCTGCCGGAGGATCCGATGATGGAGAGCGTGCAGCCCTTTTCGAGAGAAAAGTTGATGTCCCGGAGCACCATGCTGCCGTCGAAGCTCTTGCCGATGTTTTGCACTTCCAGAATGGCCATATGTACTCCTCCCTCAAACCGCAAAATAGCGGAGCCGATTTTCCCAGCGGCGGAACAACAGCGTCAGAAGCCCGCTGAAGAGCAGATAAAAGACGCCGGTGTAGAAGAGCGGCCAGAGCAGCGCGGAGGCGGTGATATATTTCTGACCGATATAGATCAGCTCGATCACGCCGATGATCCTTGCGAGCGCCGTATCCTTGACGAGCGTGATGACCTCGTTCGACATCGGCGCGAGAATTCTGCGAACGACCTGCAGCAGGATCACGCGGAAGAAGATCTGAGATTTCGTCATGCCGAGCACCTGCCCGGCCTCATATTGCCCACGCGGAATGGATTCGATGCCGCCGCGGTAAATCTCCGAGAAGTAGCAGGCGTAGTTGATGACGAAAGCCGCCACCGCCGCGATCGTTCTGCCCTCAATCGAGGAGCCCCAGAAGGCCATATCCCATGCGAGCCCCGGCCCGTAGTAGACGATAATCAGCTGAAGCATCAGCGGCGTACCGCGGATCACCCAGACGAAGGCTCTCGTCAAAAGGCTCAGCGGGGCCCATTTCGACATGGAACCGAAGGCCACCACAAGCCCCAGCGGCAGGGAGAAAACGAGCGTGTAGAAAAACAGGATGAGCGTCTCCCGAAAACCGCCCATCAAATTCGCCGTCACATTTACAAAAGTCTGCATCATTCATTCCACCTAACAATAGATTCAGGGCGGCAGGTGGGCCCGCCGTCCTGAATTTTTATTTTATCTCTTCGGGAGGGGGATCAGGCGAGGATCATGTTGTCGGTCTGGCCGTATTTTGCGGCGATCTCGGCATAGGTGCCGTTTGCGACCATGGCGTCGATGCCCTCGTTGATTTTTTCAACCAGGCTGCTGCCGCTGCGGAAACCGATAGCGAGCTCTTCCTGAGAGAGGACCAGATCCGGCACAACCATCAGATCGGCATAGACGCCGTTTCCGGCTTGACTATAAGCGATCAGGGAGTCGGTGAAGGTGGCGTCCGCGGAGAAGGAGGCGACCTCCATCATCGCAGAGGCGAGGCTGTCCGAGGCGACATAGTTGCAATCCGGGCAATACTCCTGAATGCGCGTTTCACCGGTGGAGCCGCCTTCGGCCGTAAGAGTGGCGTTGGCAAAATCTTCGACGGTCTTATATTTGTCGGCGTCCTCGGTGCGGATGACCGCCACGATGCTGTTGTAGAGATATTTTTCGGAGAAGTCCATGTTCTCGTCGCGCTCTTCGGTGTAGGTCATGCCGTTCCAGATGCAATCGATGCTGTATCCGTTGAGCTCGATCTCTTTGTTGTCCCAGTCGATCTCGACGAACTCCGGCTCAATGCCGAGGTAGTCGCAGACGGCCTGTGCGAATTCGGTATCGAAGCCGATCAGGGTGCCGTCGTCGGCGTAGTAGTTGACCGGCGGATAGTCGGTGATACCGATGACCAGCTTACCGGCCTTCTCCACATTCTCCCAGTCATTGGACGGGTCCTGCGTCTCTTCGCTGCATCCGCTGAACAGAACGGCGACCATCAGCATCGCCATAATCAGGGCAAATAATTTTTTCATAATTCGTTCCTCCGATGTTTTGTTTTTGTTTTGTAGTATGGTAGTATGTTATCATAGTAGCAGGCTAAAGTAAAGAGGCAAAAACGACGGAATTTTTCAAGAAGAATTTTCACAAATCACGCAGTTTTCACAAAAAACAACCCGGAGGAGGCAAAAAACGGCTTCGGAGGGCATCGAGACGACCGAAAACAGTTGAACGCCTTCAGAAAAGACGGCGAAGAACATAGGAAAAATACTTCGGCAGGGCCGAAAAACGTCTCGGGAGATTTCGGCAGGACCGGAAACAGACGGATGTTTTCAAAAAAACGCGGCAGAGACCCGCCTCCGGAAAGCGGACCGGTCATAAAAAAACGTATGCGGCGGACATTTTGCGGATTCTTTTCCACAAAGGGGAAATATGATATAATTATTTATATAGAAAAGGGAAATTCCGATCGCCTGCGATTCTGCGAAGGAAGGGAAGGCGATCTGCAACCCGAAAGCGGCGCAGTCCGGGGAAGGAGAATTCTATGGCGGTTCTTTTTAATTTCGCCTATCTGGTCGCATGGATTCTGATCGGGGCCCCCTTTCTTGCGGCGGTGGGCTTCCTTGCGGCGTACTTTATCGGGCGCGACAGGGACGACGAGGGCCGCGGCCGGAAGCTGATTGCGGGGTGCGTCTTTGCCGGCATCTTCCTTTTGTTGCTGATGCTGTATCGGGCGCTGGGCATTTATTTGCTTCCGTTTTAAAGATAAGGCGCCGGCGCCGGGCACGGTGCGGAGCGCATGACGGCTGGTGAAAACCTTGTCCGCGCGGGTCCATAAAAATAAGGTAATAATATTATTATAGGGAAAGCGGCTGCCGGCCGAAGGATGCGCTTTCCGCAATACGGAAAAACGGAGCGGGCGGCCTATTTCGGGTACGTCCGGGGCCGGAAAAGCGACTCCACACGGGAGAATTTGCGAATATTATACAAATGGGAATATTTTTGGCGAAAAAAACGGAATCCGGGGATACCATCCGCCTCTGTTTTGCGGCAGAAGGGAACAGGGGGGCGGAATTTCCAACATATGGGCGACATGTTTTTTAAGGAAAAGCGGACAGGCAGAAAGGAATGGACGGCCGGTATCTCTATACATCTCCGACATGCTTTTTATAATAAAAACAGGCAAACAAAGGGAAATAGATAGCCGAAGCTTCCGGCGTACCGAACTTTGATGTCGGAAGCCGGCGCCGCCGACCGGCATTCAGCTGCCTGATCCGGCTGCTTTCCATCCCGCGAACCGGATCAAAAAGCCCGTGTTCATCCGGAGCAGGGACATTCCGCATCAGACGAAGTCAAACGAATTTGGCCGGGCCGAAGGAAATTTTTCTGCGGACAGCCCGGATTTTTTGACAAGGGGGCTTTTGCATGGGCAAAAAAGTGCTTGTGATTTCGGCGAGCCCGCGGCGGCACGGCAACTCCGACACGCTCTGCGACGCATTTCTGCGCGGAGCCGCGGAGGTCGGGAATGGGGCGGAAAAGATTGTCCTGCGGGAACAGAAGATCGGCTTTTGTACGGGCTGTGAATTCTGTATGGAACACGGGCGCTGCGTGCTCCACGACGACGCCCCCGCCGTGATCGAAAAAATGACGGAGGCCGACGTGATCATGATGGCGACCCCGGTCTATTTCTACTGCATGTGCGGCCAGCTGAAGACGCTGATCGACCGCTGCTGCCCCTCCTATCGGAAGCTCGGCGGAAAGGACTATTACCTGCTCATGACCGCCGAGGAGACGGGCGAAGAGACCTTTGAGGAGACGATCGCCTGCTTTGGCGCGTTCCTGCGCTGTCTTCCGGGCGCTCGCCTCGCAGGCGTGCTCAAGGCCGGCGGCGTCTTTCATAAAGGCGAGATCGGCGGAACCGGGTATCCCGAGCAGGCCTATGAACTCGGGAGACAGGTCTGACGGCGGCCGACGGGACAGTCTTTTGAAAAGGAAAAGGGAAACCGATTCTCCTGAGACGTTTGCATCCGGAAAAGACGTCACCTGCCCCCGGCGTGTCTTTCATAAGGGCGAAATCGGCGGAAGGGAAGCCTGTCATGAAAATGAAAACCGGGTGCCGCGCGACGGTCCCGACAGTTGACGCCGCCATGGGAATATGCTATAATTCAACCCGTTGCGAGCTTTCGCCGTTTCCATTCCATAAACGGCGCGGCCCGCATTTTTTATCTTTTTGAAAAACCGGAGGGCTTATGAAGAAAATCTCTCATTTTGGGGAGGCCGCCTACATTCTGGGGCTGCTTTTGCTCTCGATGGGCACAGCGCTGATGGCAAAATCCGATTTCGGCGTATCGATGGTGGTGGCGCCGGCATACCTCGTTTCGCTGAAGGTCGACGCGCTCACTTTTGGGACGGCGGAATACTGCCTTCAGGCGTCTCTGTTCGTCGCCATGTGCTTCGTTATCGGGAAATTCCGCCTGCATTATAGTTTTACCTTTCTCACCGTCCTGCTCTACGGCGCGGCGCTCGACGGATGGGTGCGGATCTTTGACCTGTTCCCGGGAACCGGTCTGCCGCTGAGGATCGCCTGTTATGTGATCGGCCTGCCGCTGACGTCGCTCGGCGTGTCGCTGATGTTCCACTCTTATTTTCCGCCGGCGGTCTACGAGCTCTTTGTCAAAATGGTTTCGGCCCGCTTCGGCCGGGACATCAACCACTTTAAGATCGCCTATGATTGCACAAGCCTCGTCGTCGGCGTCGGGATGAGCTTCCTCTTTTTCGGAAGACTCAACGGCATCGGCATTGGAACGGTGATCGCCGCCGTGCTCAACGGCCCCACAATCGGCCTTTTCAGCAGAATACTGGAAAAGCGGGTCGATTTTTCGCCCAAATATCCGAAGTTCGCCGCCGTATTCGACGGTTGAAAAAACAAGACATTTTTGGCAGCCGTGAGCAAAACGGCAGCCTTTTTATCGGAGCGGTTCCCGGCGCATCGCTGTGAAAACGGCATTCGGCGGAGGATTGCCGCCGGGCTTGCCGGTTCGATTTCTTTCGGCGCATTGTAAAAGAGACAAAGAAGCGTTTGTTTTCTTCCCCATGATGCCCTTACCGATCTTCAGAAGGCATTATAAAATATTTCTTTCTAAAAAGTCGGCAAAGAAACCCGGAGCGGCGAAATCCGCGCGGGAGAATCGGGAGCCTTCCGAAAACCAGATAAAAGAAGCAAGGCATCCGTTCTTTGCTTTATGAACTTCTTTTCGCTTTTCGAGGAGCGTTGTAAAATTTGCCTCTTTCTGAAAAGAGGCAGAGAAACCCGGAGCGGCGAAATCCGCGCGGGAGAATCGGGAATCTCTCAAAAACAAATCAAAAAACAGGGCATCCGTATGGCGCGGATGCCCTGTTTTGACGAAATGCTCTTATTTTTCGGAGATTGCTGTGTACACCGGCGTGACGTTCAGCTCGCCCTTCTCGACGGAGACGCGGAGAATGGTGCCCGGCGCCGGATCCTCGGCGATGATGAGCCTTGCGATCAGCGTCTCGACGGTGCGCTGGATATACCGTTTCAGCGGACGCGCGCCGTAGATCGGGTCGTAGCCCTTGTCGACGATGAAGTCCTTCGCTTCGTCGGTCAGCTCGAGCCGGAGCTCTTTGTCTTCCAGACGGCGGCCGAGATCCTTCATCATCAGGCCGACGACCGAGCGAATCTCCGCTTTGGTCAAAGGTTTGAAGTAGACGATCTCGTCGAGACGGTTGAGGAATTCCGGACGGAAACTGCGTTTGAGCAGCGCGTCGACCTTGGCCCTTGCCTCCGGCGCGATCTCGCCGCTGTCGGGATGGATGCCCTCGAGGATGATGTCCGAACCGAGGTTGGAGGTCAGAATCAAGATGGTGTTCTTGAAGTCGACGGTGCGGCCCTGACTGTCGGTGATGCGGCCGTCGTCGAGCACCTGAAGCAGGACGTTGAAAACATCCGGGTGCGCCTTTTCCACCTCGTCGAACAGGACGACGGAATACGGTTTCCGGCGGACGGCCTCGGTGAGTTGACCGCCCTCCTCATAGCCGACGTAGCCGGGAGGCGCTCCGATCAGGCGGCTCACGGAGTATTTCTCCATGTATTCCGTCATGTCGATGCGCACGAGGTTCTTTTCGTCGTCAAACAGCGCCTGCGCGAGCGTCTTGGCAAGTTCGGTCTTACCGACGCCGGTCGGGCCGAGGAACAGGAACGAGCCGATCGGCCGCCCCGGATCCTGAATGCCGGCCCGGGAACGAAGGATGGCCTCGGAGACCTTTTGTACGGCCTCGTCCTGCCCGACGACGCGCTCATGCAGCGTATCGCCGAGGCGCAGCAGTTTGCCGCGCTCGCCCTCCATCAGTTTCGAGACCGGGATATGCGTCCAGCGGGCGACGATCTCGGCGATCTCCTCGTCGGTGACTTTATCGTGCAGGTAACGGGCGGCGCCTTGAGTGCGTTCCGCCTGCTCCTCCTGCTCATGGAGCTGTTTTTTGAGCTCCGGCAGTTTGCCGTATTTGAGCTCGGCGGCCTTGTTGAGATCGTAGACGTGCTGCGCCTGCTCGATGTCGGCCTCGGTCTGTTCGATCTCCTCGCGCAGATGCTGCACGGCGGTGATCGAGGATTTCTCATTTTCCCACTTGGCCTTCATCTCTTTATATTGAGCACGCATGTCGGCGAGCTCCTTCTGGATCTCCTGAAGATGCTGATTCGACTGGCGGTCGTCCTCTTTTTTCAGGGCGGCCTCCTCGATCTCATGCTGCATGATCTTCCGGGAGATCTCGTCGAGCTCGGAGGGCTGGGAGTCCATCTCGGTGCGGACCATCGCGCAGGCCTCGTCGACGAGGTCGATGGCCTTATCCGGCAGGAACCGGTCGCTGATGTAGCGGTCGGAGAGCACGGCGGCGGTGATCAGGGCCTGATCGGCGATCTTGACGCCGTGGAAGACCTCATACCGCTCCTTGAGTCCGCGGAGGATGGAGATGGTGTCCTCCACCGTCGGCGGATCGATCAGAACCGGCTGGAAACGGCGCTCGAGAGCGGCATCCTTTTCGATGTATTTGCGGTATTCGTCGAGCGTGGTCGCGCCGATGCAGTGCAGTTCGCCGCGCGCGAGCATCGGCTTCAGGAGGTTGCCGGCATCCATCGAGCCCTCGGTCTTGCCGGCGCCGACGATGTTGTGCAGCTCGTCGATGAAGAGCAGCGTCTGTCCCTCGCTCTTCTTGATCTCGGCGAGCACGGCTTTGAGCCGCTCCTCAAAATCGCCACGGAATTTTGCGCCCGCGATCAGGGAGCCGAGATCCAGCGAGAAGATGTGGTGGTCTTTCAGGTTCGCCGGCACGTCCCCGGCGACGATCCTCTGAGCAAGCCCCTCCACCACGGCGGTCTTGCCGACGCCCGGCTCGCCGATGAGCACCGGGTTGTTTTTCGTTTTGCGGGAGAGGATCATAATGATGTTGCGGATCTCGGTGTCGCGGCCGATCACCGGATCGAGCTTGTGGCTCTTCGCAAGCTCCACGAGATCCTGTCCGTATTTTTTAAGGGCCTCGTAGGTGTCCTCCGGCGTATCGGAGGTCACTTTCTGGTTGCCGCGGACGGCGGCCAGAGCGGCGAGGAATTTCTCCTTGTCGATACCGTAGTCGCGGAACATGCGCTTCAGCGTGGCATCCGGCCGTTCCAGCAGCGCGAGAAAGATGTGCTCCACCGAGACATACTCGTCCTTCATGGAATCGGCGAGCTGCTCGGCCTTGGCAAGCGCTTGGTCGACATTCGGCGAGACATAAATTTTCCCCGGTTCGCGCCCGGTGCCGGAGACGGCGGGAACGCGGTCAAGTTCCTGTTTGAGCGCCTGCGTGAAATATTCGGTGTCCACGCCCATGCGGGTCAGCATCTGAAAGATCAGGCCGTTTGGCTCCTCCAGCAAAGCGGAGAGCAGGTGGACCTCCTCAATCTGCATGCTGCCGCGGTCGAGCGCCAGTTCCTGTGCGGACTGGATGGCCGTCAGCGATTTTTGCGTAAATTTTTGTGCGTTCATGCGATCACATCCTTTTTTGCGGCTTCCGGGAGAACGCCTCCGGATCATGCCGGGATCGGTTTTTTCCGGTTACGGAACCATTATATAACGAAAATTAGCACTCGTCAATATAGAGTGCTAACAATTTCTAAAAAGTTCATAATTTTCAGGAAGCTGGGGTAAAACCGGGGAGCAGACGCCGCGGCATGGCCGGAAACCGAGGAAAAAACGAACCGGATACGAAAAATTCCGACCGATGTGGGAGACCGAGCCAACCCGAAAAAACGAAAAAAACCACAGCCGGGCTCGGGGTTCCTCACGGGGGCGACGCATGAGGCCGCCAGCCACACCGGAAAAACCAAGCCGAACTGTAAGAAGGGCCGACTTTTTGCAAGGATGATGTATGGGATCTCCCACATCGGAGGGAACCTGCCGGGCCCGAAAAACGGCCGGGAAAAAATATAAGAAGGGGAAAACTATGTTCATACGGCCCGCTGCGAAGCGGTTTTGGAGCCTCTTTATCCTTGAAAGTGAGCAAAATAGACAAGTCATTCCGAACAACAATTTTAGGCGTTGATTGTATATTTTGCACAGTATTTTCTTTCCGCCGGTACTTGCATTCCATGATGGAGAGGCGTACAATAAAAAATTGTTCGGTATATTATGCGAAAATTCTAATAAAGGATCTATTTTTATGACGCAGCTTTTATCCATTGCCGTCGCGATCACCGCAGGCCTGATGATGACCCGTGTGGTCAAATTGACGAAACTTCATTTCCCGGATGTCACCGCTTATTTGGTGGCCGGCGTACTGATCGGCCCGTATTTTCTTGGGCGGCTCGGCATTGACGGCCTCGGCTTTGCTTCTTACGAGTCGGTGGAATCATTGAGCATGATTTCTTCCGTGGCTCTCGGCTTTATTGCTTTTACCATCGGCAACGAATTCCGTCTGAAGCAGCTTCGTTCCACCGGGAAGCAGGCCATTGTCGTCGGAATTATGGAGGCGGGATTCGCGGCTGTTTTGGTCGATGCCCTGCTGATCGGTTTGCATTTCGTCCTCGGCGATACGCTCTCGATTCCGGTCGCCATCACGCTCGGCGCCATTGCCGCCGCGACCGCTCCGGCCGCCACGCTGATGGTCGTTCGCCAGTATAAAGCAAAAGGGCCGGTGACCGAGCTGCTTTTGCAGATTGTCGCCCTCGACGATGCGATCGGCCTGATCATTTTTGCCGTCTCGTTTGGCGTTGCCCAAGCTTTGAAGGGCGGCGAAATCGATATCATCTCCGTTTTCGTGAATCCGATCTTGGAGATTGTGCTTTCGCTCCTGCTCGGCTCGATTTTGGGCGCGGTCCTGACGTTCCTTGAAAAGTATTTCTATTCCAATTCCAACCGCCTGTCGCTGACCATCGCATTTGTTTTTCTGACCGTCGCCGTCTCCATGCAGGAGTTTCAGATCGGCCTGGTCACCATTTCGTTTTCTTCTCTGCTCGTCTGCATGATGCTCGGCATGGTTTTCTGCAACCTCTGCCCGCTCTCCTCCGATCTGATGGAACGCGCGGATCGCTGGACGGCGCCGCTCTTCTGCCTGTTTTTCGTGCTCAGCGGCGCGGAGCTGGAGCTCAGTGTCTTTAAAAATCCGGCCGTCATCGGTATCGGCGTCGTCTATATCCTTACTCGTTCTTTCGGCAAATATCTCGGCGCTTTCAGCGGCTCAAGGGTCATGAAATGCGAGCCGAGCGTTCAGAAATATCTGGGAATCACCCTTCTGCCACAGGCGGGCGTCGCGCTTGGTATGTGCATCGTCGCCTCTTCCCTTGGCGACTATGAGGGCGAACTGATCCGCAACATCGTGCTGTTCGGCGTTCTGGTCTATGAGCTGATCGGCCCGATGACGACGAAGATCGCGCTCACAAAGGCCGGAGAGATTCAGCCGAAGGGCGAAGAGGTAATTCACCGCCGCGAAAACAAACTTCGTTCTCTCAAGGAGAGCACATAAGCATTCCTTTTCCTTATAAAACAGGAGACCGGTCCGCAAAGGATCGGTCTCCTGTTTTTTTAAGGAAAAAAGAGCTCTTTCAGAAGCACCGCATTTGGAGCAGCGGATATACGTCGTCGCCGGGAACCCCAAGGGATACCGGCTTTTCTCAGAGCGAGGTCTGTCTGCCGGATATGCCGTCGGCAGAGGGCCGGAAAAAGACCGCCCGATCTCAGAGCAGCGTATATACGCCGTCGCCGGAAGTCTCAAGGGCGGATTCATAACATTCCCGGGCGGCGCGGATCAGATAGGCGGCGTCGGCACAGCCGGCGGTCTCGTAGCTCGAATGCATCGCAAGCTGGGCGAGCCCGATATCTACGGTGTTGAGCGGGACCTTCGTGTTGGAGATGCCGCCGAGCGTGGAGCCGCCCGCGAGGTCGGAGCGGTTCGCGAACTGCTGCACCGGAACATCGGCCCTGCGGCAGATCTCGGTGAAGAGGGCGGCGGAGAGGCCGTCGGTCGTATATTTCTGCGCCGCGTTCGTCTTGATGACGACGCCCTCGTTCATATAGGGCGCGTTTTCGGCGTCGGAGAGTTCAGGATGATTCGGATGGCGGGCATGGCCGTTGTCGGCGGAGAGCATAAAGGATGAGGCGAGCATCCTGCGCAGGTCTTTGCCGAGCGATTCCGCGATGCGCGCGAGCGTGTCACGCAGCAGCATCGAGCCGGCGCCCTGTTTGGTGTCGCTGCCTGTCTCCTCGTTGTCGAAGGCGGCGTAGACCTGTACGGCGCGGCCCTTTTCCGCGGAGAGGAAACCTTTTAGCGTTCCGAAGGCGCACATCAGGTTGTCGATGCGCGGGGCGGAAAAGAATTCGTTGTCGGCGCCCCAGATGCATCCCGGCGTGCGGTTATAGAGAAAGAGGTCCATCCCGGCGAGCTGTTCCTCGGGAGCTCCGGCAGCCTCCGCAACGATTCTCCGCAGCGCGCCCTTTCTCTCCGGCGTGGAAAACAGCGGCACCGTATCGACCGAAGGATCGATCTTCATGCCGTCGTTGGTTTGGCGATTAAAATGAATGGCGACGCTCGGGATCAACAAAAGATCCCGGTCGACGGAGACGGATTTTGCCGTGAAGCGGTCGCCGTCTTTGAGAATCACGCGGCCGGCGAGCGAGAGCGGGCGGTCGAACCAAGTGGAAAAAAGCGAGCTGCCGTAGCGCTCGGTGTTGAGGCGCAGATATTTGCCGCAGGCCTCGTCCTCATAGCTATTTTTGAGCTTGAAGGTCGGCGAATCGGTATGGCTCGCGGCAATCATGAAAGAATCGGCCGTCTCCGGAATGCGGAATGCCGCGACGGAGGAGAGATTCCGGGTGAGGTAGTAGCAACCGCCGGGCTTGAGCCGCCATTCGCCGCCCTCGGAGAGCCGAACAAAGCCGGCCTCCTCCAGCATGGCCGAGATCGTCTCCGCCGCCTGAAAAGCGGTCGGGCTTTTGCGGATAAAGTCAATCAGCTCTCTTGTAACGACAAGGTTTTCCTGATTCATGATCTGCCTCCCAATCTGATAAATATGGTAAAAGTACGTTTATAAACCGCATGAGCATGGGGAAAATAAAATTTAAGGGAAATACCCGCCATGGCACGGGACACACGCGGGGGTTCATGCCGCACCGCCAGAAAACCGGGGTCTCCAAAATCCCGGAGCCCGATTCAAAGGGCAGGGACCGACGGCATTCAGAAAAATCTCCGTCTCCGCCGTATGAAAGAAGAATGCTCCTTGACGCGATTGCCCCGGAGACTTATTCAGAAACCGGTGACGCCGGAGGGATCGAGGGGAAGTTCCCGAAAGACCCGGTCCGTCAGCATGAAGAATTCGGACCAGTCCCTCGCCCGGACGAGCTTTGCGGCATATTCGTCGCTCCCCGCAAAGAGGCGGATCAGATAAAACCAGATCTCTTTCATCCGCATCATCGTGTTTTGGCGACTGCCGAAAGCCTCCAGATAGTTTTCGCGCAGGTCGCCGAGAAATGCGTGAAGCCGTTCCTTTTCAATTGGTTCCGGCGAGACGAGCGCCGGATTCGCCACGAGCCCGCGGCCGATCATCACGGTCTTCACCGTCGGGAATCGCTCTGAAAACGCAAAAAGATCCTCCCGGCGGAAGAGGTTTCCGTTGTAGCACAGCGGAATCCTCGTCTCCGCGAGGGCGGCGGCGAAAACCTCCGGGTGGGCCGGGCCTTTATAAAACTCCGACAGCGTCCGAACGTGGACGATCAGCCCGGAGATTGGGTATTTGTTGTAAATCCGCAAAAGTCCCATAAATTCGTCGGGACTTTTGACGCCGAGACGTGTCTTGACGGAGACCGCCGGGATTCCTTCCGCGGAAAAAATCCGGTCGAAGAAGGCATCCAGCAGCTCCGGCTCGGAGAGGAAGCCGGCGCCCTTCCGCTTTGCGACGACGGTGCCGGAGGGACAGCCGAGGTTGAGATTGATCTCCCGGTAGCCCATCTCCCAAAGCTTCCGTGCCGCCCAGAGAAAATTCTCCGCGTCCTTGGCGAGCAGCTGCGGCACGAGCGGCGCCTCGTTGTTTTCCGGGAGGAGCTCTCTTTTATCCCGCGGGGCGAAACGGCGAGTCTCGGTCGGCGCGATGAACGGCGCGTAATAGCGGCCGACGCCCGGAAAATACCGGCGGTGCAGATTCCGGTAGATGTGATCGGTGATGCCGTCGAGCGGCGCGAATTCATAAACCATCGGCGTCAGTCCTCGATTTCCGAAGGAAGTTCCCCGATGGTTTTGAGCTGAAGCGGATTCAGGACGAGATTCGCGCCGAAGGGATTGACCGCGATCTTTTCGACACCGGAAAGCTCCGATACGAGATCGATGCAGCGCAGAAACGAAAACCGCGCCGACGTGAAGCGATCCTTATAGCTTTCCGGCATCTGACCGGGCTCGGAAAAGACCGGCAAATAGCGGATGCCGGCGCCGTCCTGAAGGAGATGGGGCCGGCCGCTTCCCGAATAGGAAGGCGGCGTGCCTTTGTCCGAAGGCTCCAGCGCGAGCCAGACCTGCGAGTCCCGCAGACAGCGAAAGACGCTTGAAAGGCTCTCTACGCTGAGTTCTGTCTGATTTCTGGTCAACAGAAGGGTCAATACTTTCCCATCCTGCAGGGATCTTCTTGAAACGCCCATAATTCGCCTCCGGCAAAGAAATTTTGCGGAGTTATTATATCATAAAATCCGTTTTTCCTCAATACAATGCGGGGCAAAGAGACGACGGGCGCTACCCCGCAAAAAGAAAACCGCCGCGACCGGGCGTCGGACAGCAGGGAATATAGATAGAGCGAAAACGATGCTCATAGAAAAATCGGCCGGGCGGCGGGTGACAGGAAATATGGATGCATGGAAACCGATATTCATGGAAAAATCGGCCGGTCGGCGGACAGCACGGATGGGGAAAAATAGATGCTCATGAGAAAATTGAACGAATCCGGACGGGGAAGAGAATAGGACCCACGGATACTTTTTGCCGCGGAAAGAAACCTTTGCATGCTCGGAGCCGCGGCGCGAGGATCATTTCCCAAAAGGGCAAAGAAAATGCGCCTTTTTCGGAAAAAGGGCTTGCCATTTGGCGGGCGATGAGATACAATGAAACGGATCCGGTAGGTAAGGCTGCCGTGAGGATATGGACTGCTGCCGCGGAATGGTGGAGACACCATGAGAGGGTTTGAACAGGCTGCGTCGAAGCACAAGGCACAGCATAATGCAGTTTCACCGCCTCGCGGATGCTAAAGCCCGTATGGTGCGGCAATAGAACTTTGTCCCGCACCGTCTTTTGGGCCGTGCGGGATTTCTATTTCTAAAAAAATGTGAGGTGAACGAAATGGACGCTGGCAGTAGTAGCGGCACAGACATAGGCCGAAAACGCGGCTCTGAAAAAGCGCCCGTTCGTTTGCGACGCTTTTCCTAACGCAAGGCGAAGAGGCCTTGTTTCGTGTCTTGCTCCTGTCAAAGAGGGCGGCGTATGCGCTGCCTCAATGTTCTTATGATTGGAGGAAAGACGAATGGAAGAAAGAACCACCACCTTTGAAAGCACCATCCTCTCGCTGCTGGAAAATAAGCGCTTCTCCAGTCTGAAGGATGTCTTCATCACGATGAATCCTTCCGACATTGCCGCGGTCTTTGAGGAACTGCCCGAGGAGTCCCTGCCGCTCCTGTTTCGGCTGCTGCCGAAGGAGCTCGCGGCGGAGACTTTCGCGGAGATGGAGTCGGATCATCAGGAACTTCTGATTAAAGGATTTTCCGATTCCGAGCTGAAAGAAGTCATCGGCGAGCTCTATACGGACGACGCCGTCGCCCTTGTGGAGGAGATGCCCGCCTCCGTCGTGAAGCGGGTTCTCAATCAGGCCGATCCGGAGAAACGCCGCATGATCAACGAGATCCTCAAATATCCGGAGGATTCCGCCGGCAGCATCATGACGACCGAATATGTCGATCTGCGCCCGACGATGACGGCCTCCGAGGCGATCACCCACATCCGCAGGACGGGCGTCGACAAAGAGACGATCGACAACTGCTATGTGACGGACAAGAGCCGCATCCTGATCGGGACGCTCTCGATCCGCACGCTGATCTTGGCCGACGGCGAATCCGCCATCGCCGACCTGATGGAACCCCACGTCATCTATGTGTCGACGATGGAGGATCAGGAGTCCGTGGCCAACATGTTCGCAAAGTACAACTTCACGGCGCTGCCCGTGGTGGACGCCGAAAACCGGCTGGTCGGAATCGTCACGGTCGACGACGCGATGGACGTCATCGTCGCCGAGGCCACCGAGGATATCGAAAAGATGGCCGCCATCACGCCGTCCGAGCATCCCTATCTCAAAACGCCGGTCGTCGAGATCTGGAAGAGCCGAATTCCATGGCTGCTTCTTTTGATGATCTCCGCCACCTTCACCGGCATGATCATCACCCATTTTGAGGATGCTTTGGCCACTTATGTGATTCTTACGGCATACATCCCGATGCTCATGGATACGGGCGGCAACAGCGGAAGCCAGTCCTCGGTCACCGTGGTGCGCAGCCTTTCGCTGAATGAACTGGAATTCGGGGATATTTTCAAAGTGGTCTGGATCGAGGCGAGAGTCGCCATCCTCTGCGGCATCACGCTCGCCGTCGTAAATTTTGCCAAGCTGCTCCTGATCGATCAGGTGGGCGTATCCGTCGCGCTGGCGGTCTGCCTGACGCTGATCGTGACGGTCTTTGTGGCGAAGCTGGTCGGCTGCACACTTCCGCTGATCGCAAAGCGGGTGGGGCTCGACCCGGCCGTCTGCGCGAGCCCGTTTATTACGACGATCGTCGACGCGCTCTCTCTGCTGATCTATTTCCGCATCGCGACGACCATCCTCGGCATCTGACCGGGAAGCGCACCCGTATTTTTCCCGATATAAAAGCAGGACGGATTTCTATAAATCCGTCCTGCTTTTATGTTTTGTTTGGGCCCGGGAAACCGCGGCCGGGATACCGGGAGCCATACGGAGGATGGTCCGGAGCTTTCGGATCTTTTCAAAAAACCGATTCCGAAGGGATTCTTTTATAGAAATACCCAACGGGCGTTTATCGGATTTTTTGCAGAATTTTTGCGACCTCGTCGGCCGTGAGAACCTTGCCGTAGGAGACCACTTTTCCATCCACGACGAGAGCGGGGGTCGACATCACCCCGTAGGCCGCGATCTGGGAAAAATCGGTCACATGGTCGATGGCCGAATCCATGCCGAGCTGCTCGAGCGCCGCCTTTGTGGCCGCCTCCAGCTGATTGCATTTCGGGCAGCCGCTGCCCAAAATCTTGACGCTCGCGCCTTCGGTTTTTGCGCGCTCGGCTTCCTCCATGCTTTTTGCATCGCAGTTGCCGCAGCAGCAGGACGGCTTTTCTTTTTTGCCGATGGAAAACAGGGACATGTAAATTTCTCCTTTCAAAGGTATCTTCCGGTCAGCAGCAGCAGCCCGAGCAGCAGCAGCCTCCGTCGGAATCTTTTTCGCCGTTCGGAGGCGTCCAGCCGGTATCCTCGCCGACGTAGGTGATGGCCCCGGCCGGGCAGCGGTTGCCGCAGCTGTGGCAGTGATCGACACAGGCTTCGGGATTTTTCACGACGGGCGTCGGGGCCTTTTCCATGTCGTAGACGCCATGGGGACATTTTTCGGCGCAGCTTCCGCATTCTCTGCAGATGAGATAATCAATGACCGGATACCATGTTTTTGACATACTGTTTTTCTCCTTTATTTTGTTTAATTTTAGAGAATCCATACCTGAAGGGCGTTAAAACAATAGCCGACAAGGATGATGCCGACGGCGCAGATCGCCACGAACAGCGCCAGCAGCTTCGGTTTGACCGCCTTGCGCAGCATAATCATGGAGGGCAGGGAGAGCGTCGTGACGGCCATCATGAAGGAGAGGATCGTGCCGAGCTGCGCCCCTTTGGAGAGCAGCGCCTCCGCGATCGGGATGGTGCCGAAAATATCGGCGTACATCGGAATGCCGATCAGCGCCGCGAGCACGACGCCGAAGGGATTCCTGCTGCCGAGCACGGCGGAGACCCATTCCTCCGGAATCCAGTTGTGGATGACGGCGCCGATGCCGACACCGATCAGAATGTAGAGGATCACTTTTTTAAAGGTCGCAAGAGTTTGCTCTTTTGCATAAATCAGACGGTCCTTTTTTGTCAGATCCGGAGATTCGAGGTCCACATGGCCCGCGGTCAAGATGAAGCTCTCGACATATCGCTCCATATGCATCTTTTCGATGATCGTTCCGCCGACAACCGCGATCAGAAGACCGAGGACGACATAGAGGACGGCCACCTTTGCCCCGAAAATGCTCATCAGCAGGAGCAGCGAGCCGAGATCCACCATCGGGGAGGAGATCAGAAACGAAAAAGTCACGCCGACCGGAAGCCCCGCGGAGGTGAAGCCGATGAACAGCGGAATCGAAGAACAGGAGCAAAACGGCGTCACCGTGCCGAGCAGCGCCGCAACGCAGTTCGCCGGAAGGCCATGAAACCGGCCGAGGATTTTTTTGCTGCGCTCGGGCGGAAAATAGCTCTGGATGTAACTGATGAGAAAGATCAGGAGACACAGCAGCACCGTGATCTTGATCACATCATAAAGAAAGAACTGAACGCTTCCGCCCAACCGGCCGGAGGAATCGAGGCCCAGAGCCGAAAGCCCGCTCCCGATCAGCGTATTCAGCCATTTCATGCCGAGAATCTGGTACTGGAAAAAATCCCAGACCGCTTTTACCTGCTCCATAGCGGAGATCACCTGACTTTCTATATAAGGACAATCATATCAAATAATTTTGATGTATAGGGCCGGGAAAAAGCCATCCGGAAGATGGCCTTTATTTTTTGCAACAGATCGTTTCTTCGGTCCCGGTATTGGGGGTGGTGAGCTCTTTCAGAAGAGCCGCGGCATAGGCGCTGCCGGATTCACTGAGACGATAATGAGTCCATTTGCCCTCCTGATGGCTCTCCACGATTCCGGAGGCGACCAAAATCTTCATCTGGTAGGAGAGCGCCGGCTGCCCCATCTGCATCCGGTCGATCAGAACGCAGGCGCATTTCTCTCCGCCGCGCAGAAGCTCAAGAATCATCAGGCGCTTCTTGTCGCTGAGAGCCTTGAAGATTTTCGCTTGTTCTTCATATACCGTTTCCACGCTCACGCCTCACATCAAAAATATTTGATATATCTATCAGTATATGCATTCGGACGAATTTGTCAACAGGAATTTATGGCTGCGTGAAACATAGAAAAACCGGACGGGATTTTCCCCCGCCCGGTTTTTTTCAAATGGAATCAATTTATGAGATCAGGCGCGGTTTCCGTGTGCCGCACCGTCGCCGGTGCCGTCGCAGACACCATCGCCGGTGCCGTCACAGACGCCGTTTCCATTGGCGCCGCCGTACGCGTTGCCGCTGCCGGAGCCGGTGCCGTCGCAGACACCATCGCCGGTGCCGTCACAGACGCCGTTTCCGTTGGCGCCGCCGTACGCGTTGCCGCTGCCGGAGCCGGTGCCGTCGCAGACACCGTCGCCGGTGCCGTCACAGACGCCGTTTCCATTGGCGCCGCCGTACATGTTGCCGGAGCCGGTGCCGTCGCAATTGGCCGCGCGCGTCTCCATGGCGGCAAGAATCGCCTCGGCACGCTCCTCGGTCATAGTTCCGGCCTGAACGCGCTCCTCTATACGGGCTTTTTTCTCCTCAAGCAGGCGGGCTTGGAATTCCTCCAGCTTGCCGGCGTCGGCGGCGAGAGTGCCGTAGGTTTTGCCGGATTCCGTTCTCTCGGCGATCACGGCCTCCACGGACTGGCCGGTCAGACCGGCGACGATCTCCGCCGGGCTCTCCACGGCGGCAAAGGCGGTTACGGAAGTCAGGCCGAGAGCGAGCACGACTGCTCCGGCGGCGGTCCATTTCTTAATGTTTTTCATCATGTTGAATCTCCTTTTTAACTATTTATTTTGGGATAACAAGGTTTTTATTTTTTGCCCTTCCGCGCGTTTCCGAAACTTCCGGCCGCGGAGACGGTGCCGCTCTCAAGACGGCTTACGTTTCTTTCAAAGGCGGCGAGGTGGTTTTCGGAGGCGTTCTTGAGGGCGGTGAACACCAGCCGGACATCCTCCGGCAGATCCTGTTCCAAAAATGCTTCATACATGGCAATGTTGTTCAGCTCGGCCTCAACGCCTGCCTGAGCAGCTTCGAGGAGGGAGGCGGGGATGACGACGTGCTCTTCGGCGGTATTGTCCGGCAGCGCCACATCGTATTCGGCGAACAGCGGCTCGAGCGCGGAGATATGGGTCTCTTCGGCCCGGATAATGTTGGTGAACGGTTTCTGTGCGCCGAAAGTTTCGATGATCTCCTCATATTCGGCGTGAGCGAGGTACTCGTCCTCGATCGCGTAGGTCAGCATCTCCGAAAGCGTATAAGTTTTGCCGTCCTCCACGGCGGCGGAACCGAAATCGCTCTCCGCGGCGAACGCGGAGACGGATCCGGCGGCGACGGTCAACACGGCCAACACAAGCGCGGCCCATTTTCTAATGGTTTTCATAAACACCCATCCTTTCCGATTGGTTTGTGGCTTCAGTGTATCGTTCGGGTTTGTCAAAAGTGTGTCTTTTGTTTTTCGTTTCCCTGACGTCTGTTTTTTTGAGAAGCGAGTCGGTCTCGGAGCGGCCCTGATTTGAGCGCGGCTCCCGTTTTTTCCGGAATTTTCCGAAATGCCCGAAAAATTTTCCCATCGGATTTTCTTAACGGGCCTGAGCACGAACGGCGCGGCCTCCTTGCCGTATGCTCACCGATGAATGCTCGCCGGGCGCCGGCGGAAAGACCGGTTCGCTTTGATCCTTCACATGGGGAAGCCTCCTTTCCTCTCTTTCGCCTTCAGTTTACCGACCGAAAAGGGCAAAAGTATGTTTCGAGAGGGCCGTTTCTGTGGCGTTTGGCGGCAAAAAGACATATTTTTGCCACGCATTCCTTTTTTGAATGTGTTATAATCAAACCGAAATAGAACGGAGGAGGGGGGATTTTCATGCCGACGGTGCTGATTGCCGACGACAACCGGCAGATCACATCCATTCTTGAGGAATACGCAAAAAAAGAAGGGCATACGCCCTATGTCGCTTTCGACGGGCAGGAAGCCCTCGACCTGTTTGAGCGGATTCATCCCGACGTCGTTCTGCTCGACGTCATGATGCCGAAGATGGACGGGTTCGAGGTCTGCCGGGAGATCCGCAAAAAATCCGATACGCCGGTCATCATGATCACGGCGCGGGGCGAGGATTTTGAAAAGATCATGGGCCTCGACATCGGCGCGGACGACTATATCGTCAAGCCGTTTTCCTCCGGCGAGGTGATGGCGAGGATCCGCGCCGTGCTGCGCAGGATCGGCCGGGAGGATCCGCAGAAAAAACAGCTTTTCTCCTTCTCCGGCTTGACGATCGATCTCGACGAGTACGAGGTCTCCGTCGACGGGAAAAAAGTGCCGCTGACCAAAAAGGAGACGGAGATCCTCTGGACGCTCGCCACAAACAAAAATAAAGTCTTCTCCCGTGAGAATCTGCTGGGCAGTTTATGGGGCTACGATTATTTCGGGGATACGCGCACGGTGGATTCGCATATCAAGCGCCTCCGCGCCAAACTCGACCAGTATCCGCATCCGGACTGGGAGATCGGGACGATTTGGGGAGTCGGATACAAATTTGAGGAGAAAACCGATGAAAAGTAGGATTGCGCGCAGGCTGATGCTCTATTTTGCCGCGGCTTTGCTGCTGTTTGCGGGCGTGAGCGGGGCTCTGTTTATTCCCCTGTTCCGCGCGCAGACGATCGAGGCGCATAAGACCGATCTGGAAGCGCGCGCCGTTTCGATTGCGGCTGTGCTCTCCGATCTGATGAGCGGCGAGGGCACGGATACCGGAAGCGAAACCGCCGCCGGTTCCTCCGGAAATGAATCCGCGGGCGGCGGATCGGCCGGGAAAGGGTCTTCCGGGAACGGGCAGGCCGGAAACGGGACGACCGGGAATGAAACCACCGGAAATGAAACCGCCGGGAACGGACAGGCGGGCAGCGGGGCGGGCGGTTACCGGGCCTATCTGCGGTTCATCGACGAGATTGCGATGAGCGACGTCTGGATTGTGGACGAGGACCTCAACCTGATCATGGAAAATCAGATGTCCGGGGAAAGCTACAATTACGCCGACCTGCCGGAGGATGCCGATCGGGTCGTCACGGAGGTCTTTGAAGGAAAGACCACGTTCAGCGAGGGATTCAGCAGCCTGCTGGATACGCCGACGCTGACGGTGGGAACGCCGATCGAAGTGGACGGCGAGATCGTGGGCGCCGTGCTGCTCCATTCCCCGGTGGAGGGGATCGAGGACGCTTCCATGCGGGGTGTAGAGATTTTGGCAATCAGCGCCGTGGCCGCGCTTTTGCTCGCGGTGATCCTCTCCGTCTTCCTTGCGCTTACCTTTACAAAACCTTTAAATAAAATGAAAAATTCCGCGCTCCGGCTCGCGGAGGGCGACTATACCGCCAAGACCGGCGTGCGGCTCAAGGACGAGATCGGCGAGCTTGCGGGCGCCATCGACATGCTGAGCGGGAAACTTCTGGAGGCGCGGCAAAAGAGCGATCAGCTCGACAAGCTCCGGCAGGATTTCGTGGCAAATATCTCCCATGAACTCAAAACGCCGGTCACGGTGATCCGCGGCTCGCTGGAAGCCCTGTGCGACGGCGTCGTGACGGAGCCGGAGCAGGTGGATCGCTACCACCGGCAGATGTTGAACGAGAGCCTTTATCTTCAGCGGCTGATCAGCGACTTGCTCGATCTCTCGAAGCTCCAGAACGCCGATTTCAAAATGGAGAAGGAGATGCTCAACCTCTGCGATATTCTGAACGACGCCGTGCGGAGCGCCGGGGCGCTCGCGCGGAAAAAGGAGATTGAGATCCGTCAGGAATCCGACGCGGCCTCGTTGGCGGTGACCGGGGATTACGGCCGCCTGCGGCAGATGTTTTTGATCATTCTGGACAACGCCGTCAAGTTTTCGCCGACGGGCGCGGAGATTCTGGTTTCGCTGGAAGGCAGAACCGTCTCCATCCGCGACCACGGCAAAGGGATCGCCGGGGAGGACCTGCCGCATATCTTCGACCGGTTCTACAAGGTGGAGTCGGAGGAGAATAAGAGCGGCTCGGGGCTCGGCCTCGCGATTGCCAAACAGATCGCCGACCGGCACGAAATCGAAGTCTCCGTCTCAAGCCGCCCGGAGGAGGGCACCGAATTCCGCTTTCAGTTCCCGTAAAGCGGTCCGCCTCCCGTCTCGCTCCGCGCCGGGATTTTTGGGATTTTATGTCCGGTTCCGGTCTCCAAAAGGGGAGCATGTCCCGTCCGACGGGGGTTTCTCGGGTATTTTTCGGCCGTTTTTATTCCAATCCCCTTTTCTGTATCCGGTTTCATCGGCCGGGTACAGAAATTTTTTTAAAATCCGGAAACGGATGGCACGGTCACAATCGTATTTAGTGTAGGAAGGAGGGAATCCGGTTGAGTCAAACGTCAGGTACCGACGATTCCATTTCGGAAGCAATCGAAAAACACGCGGATATGGTCCGCCGCATCTGCTTTCTCTATCTCAGAAATCGCGCGGATGTGGAGGATGTGTTTCAGGAGGTGTTTTTGAAGTTCTTTCTGAATTACGGCTCCTTTGAGAACAGCGAGCATCAGAAGGCATGGCTGTGTCAGGTCACATTTAATAAATGTAAAGATCTGTGCAAGAGCTTTTGGCGCAGAAAAGTGATCAGCATCGAGGAGATGGAGATCCCTTATGAAAGCCCGGAGCAATGCGATCTGATGAAAGCGGTTCTTGGACTGCCCTCCGACCAGAAGGAAGTCATTTATTTACATTACTACGAAAACCGGACGATTCCGGAGATTGCCGCGGTCATGCGGAAAAATCCGAATACGGTTTATTCCGTGCTTCGCCGCGCGAAGGCGGCGTTAAAGAAGAAAGTGGGGGATCAGGATTGGTAAACGCTTTTACGGCGTATATGGATCAGGTGAAAGCGGAAGAGGCGCTGAAAAGAGAGACGGAGACCTTTGTCCGCGGGGCGCTTCCGGATGCGGAGAGCCGGCAGGGAGTCTCCGGTTCCGGAGCTGAAACCAAAAAAAGAAGACCCGCCGCCAAGAGGCTTTGGGCCGGGGTCTGCGCGGCGGCGGCCTGCATGATGCTCGCCGTCGTCGGCTATGCCTTTTACCGCATGCCGATTCATTATGTGTGCATGGACATCAACCCCAGCGTCGAAATCGGCATCAACGCCTTCGACCGGGTTGTGAGCGTCGAGGCCTACAACGAGGACGGCCTTAAAGTGATCGGCAAAAACAAGTATTTCAATCAGTCGGTGAAGGATACCGTCGCCGCTCTCGTCCGGGACGCCGCGAAGGAGGGCTTCCTCGATGAGGACGGCGCTTCCGTGATCGCGCTGACCGCGGAATCAAAAAATGAAAAGACCGCCGCCGCGCTTCAGGAAAGCAGCGAAGAAGGAGCCCAAGAGGCTTTGGAGGAGAACGAGGCTTCCGCGGTGATCTATGCGAACTGCTCGGATCTTGAACTCCGGGAAGAGGCGAAGGAACTGGGGATTTCTCCCGGAAAGCTCAAGCTGATCCGGGTTCTCCAGACGCTCGATCCGAATATCACCGTCGATGAATATAAAGATGCCAAGGTGAAGGATATTTTTGCTAAGGCAAACGAGCTGCTCGAGGCTTCCGGCAGCGACATCCGCCAGTTCGGCGAGTACATCGGCTCGATGCAGAAGGGCCAGGGCGCGGAGCAGGATTCGGAAGAAAACTCCGAACAGGAGCAGGAGCAGAACGAGAACGGCGAAGAGAATCAGAGCGAAGATTCCACTTCTCAGCAGGAAAAAGAGAAGGAAAAGAACGAGAATCAAAACTCGGCCGCCCAGCAGAAGGAAGAAAAACAGAGTTCCAAAGCCGAATCCAAAGCGGAGAAGGCTCAGGAAAAAGAGGACAAGGGAAACGACGACGAGGAGGATGAAGAGGAGAGCGAAGAGGAGGAAGAAGAAGATTCCTCCGAGGAATCGGAATCATCCGCCAATACGCAGTCGAACAAAGGAAAGAGCGGAAAATAACGCATTCTTCCATCCGGTTCGGAGATAAAAGACCGCCGCTTTTTCCCGAATCGGCATCGTTGGAAAGCGGACAGCGCATAAGACATGCGCCGTCCGCTTTCTTTTATTTTTTTGCGGGGAGGCCGGGGTGAAAATGTTTGCAACCATTTGTCTCCTGCGGAATACAATATTAATAAAAAACGACGTTTTGTGGATTTTTTACCGGGGGGTGGCGATCGGATTGGAGACCTTTTACGAAAATTCAAATTATAAAAGCGGATGGAAACCCTTGGTCAAGGAAAGCAGCTTGAATGCCGTCAGCTCCGTGGTGACGGAACAGCAGGGGGCGCCGGAGAAAACCGCCGGGACGGTCAAAAAACAGGCCGCGCCGGTAGAAACAGAACTCCATGCGGCCACGGGAACGGAAAAAGCGGAGTCTGTCTCATGCGCATGCGCCGTGGGAACCCGGACGAATACGGAAGGCATCGGGCGGACCGTATCGGCGGAAGCGGGGTCCCCGTCGGGCATAAAGACCGAAAAAAAAGAACCCGTCCCATGCTCATGCGCCGCGGAAGCCCGGACGAAAACAGAAGCCGGCGGGCAGGCGGCATCGGCGGCGGAGACCGAGACGCCGGAACCAAGCGAGATTCTGGAGAAGCTCTCCCGGCTCGGCGCGGAGATCGACGCCCTGAATCACCGGATTCTGAGGCAAGGCGAAAAAATCGATAGCATGCTCCAGCTGATGGAGAAAATGTCGGAAAAAAGGAGCATTTTCCGGGCGGAGAAAAAATAAGCCGCAAAACGGGGATCTCGGGGCCGATTTGATCGGTCGGGCACGGTTTTGTCGGCTGTCCGGGTTTTTCCGGGCGTTCCTGAGGAATCCGCGCGCTCATGAACATTAGATTTCGCGTTTACATATGATACGATAGAAAATGGTAGAATCTATCATTTCCTTTTCCAAGTCATGTTTAGGAGTGAAAACTTTATGAGCGATACCGTAACCCAAGAAACGCTTGACATCTTCGCAAGAAGAGTTCTGGCAAGGGCCGAGCTGCTTCAGGTGCAGGAAGTGTTTCAGGAAAATTACGCCACCCCTCCGGCTCCTCCGGGACCTCTGGGTACGAAAGCCCCTCTGACCCTGTATATTATCAACCACGAAGCAGATGTGACCACAGACGTTCCCAATACGGACTATGGTTCTCCGGTGAAATGCGTGAAGCTCTGCAAGAGAATTCTGAACGGCGATCCGGCGAACACCATTCTCTGCACGCAGAAATCGAAAGTGGCCATCGACTTCCAACTCGTGCTGATCGTGGAGTTTGAGGACGATACCTTCGACGTCTTGACCCTGCCCAAAAACCTCTCGTCCATGCTGCATGTCGGATCCGATACCAAGGCCTTTGTGGATTCGACCGTCATTGATTCGTCCGGCATCCCTGTGATTCAGCATCAGAATGTTGTGCAGCCCTATGAACAAATGGTCATTAAACCGGCGGGAGTGAATGCCTATACCTACTTCGAATATACGGTCAGCATTCCTCTTGCCAACTTCAGCGAAGCACTGAGAAAATGCGAGCTGAACGATCCGTCGCTTCAGTCCTATATCGTGCTGAGAAATCTGGCTTACGACACGGAAGTGCTCGATCAGTATCTGGTCACCACCAATACCGAAACCGGCGCCACGGTCTGGACGACGATGGTCGATCTCTCCCTCTTTGAGGACATCATCGACAAACTCGGAATTGATCAGGATATCGAGATTGTCGGCACGCCGGAATACGTCTGCGAGGACAGTTCCTGCGACTGCTGCGGATAAAAGCGGCAAAAAAACGGCCGGCATCCCGGTGCGAAGTGCGTACAAAAGACAACTGCGGCAAAATGCCGCCGTTCCCTCAAAACGGAACGGCGGCATTTTCCATAAAAAAGAACAGAGGTCCCCCGAAGTACGGTGAAAACATGTCCTGCATATGATAAAACAGCAGTGCATCCGCACTGCATTGTATCATGGAGGGAATTCAATGGCCAACACATTCCATGCATCCGGTGCCACAGGAGCTCTTGATGCCTCGGCCGGCACCGCTTTTCCGCCCTTTCCTCCCTGCCCACGCGGCCCTGCGGGACCGCCCGGACCTTTAGGCCCCCGCGGACTGCCGGGAAGCCTCAACAGCACGGCCGCATGTTTTGTCTATGCGCAGCTCGCACATCTGTTGGAGCAGCTGATCGAGCTGTATCCGGGAATGACGCTGTATGTCTTTCTGCCGGGAATCAGCCCATGGTGGGTTTCCGGGATTCCGGAGCGGGTCTATCAGTCGACGGAGGGCACTTATGCCGGGCTGTTTATCCTTGACGGCAGCGGGGAAGTGGCTTTTCCGCTCAGCGCCATAGCGGCCTTACAGTTTGAAACCGGTACGGCGGTCTATAATCCCGCCATCACCTATCTTCCGAAACCGACCTTTCCGCCGGGCTGCGATACCAATATCGTCACGGCAATTTATGAGTATGTTTCCACGCTGACCGGAGAGGTGCTGATCAATATCGGCTCCAACGTCCGCAGCACCGGCCCGATCTATCTCAACCGATACGGGATGATCGTACAGGCCGACGAGCTCGGAAACGATCCCGCCTTCGTTCCGCTGACGTATATCACCGGTATCGCCCCGCAGGAAATGGCAAGCGAGGCAGAGACGGCGGCTGCGGAAGCTGCGCCGTCGACCAGGATTCAGGCTTCGCTTTTGCCGTAATAGGCAAAAGAGCCGGGATTCCGAACCATTCCGGCAAAAAAACACGGCGGCCGAAACCGAAAACGGCCGGCGAGACGCGAAGAGCGTACGACGCCGCGTAAAGGCTCAATAAAGACAGAAAAACTCCTGAATGACGGGCGCCCCGGTGAAGGACGCCCGTTTTTTGCGCGTATGGCGGAAGGTCTCTTCAGAAGAGCCTCCGTATCGTCTCTGTTCTTCATAGCCGGGGCCGTCTCATGCCTGCCGATCCTGCTCACGGCCAAAGACGTTTTACGGCGATCGCTTGTGCTCATAACCGAAAGCCGTCTTTTCTTGAAGGCTTTTCTGATGCCTGCGAATCATATTCATGGCTTGGGGCCGTCTTATATCTGTAAAACATACTCGTATTTCACGGCTATAAATCGTGTCCGCGGCGGTGACCGGTGCTCACGCTTGGAGGCCGTGTTCCTGCCGTTCCATATTCTCGATCACGACGTCGAAGATGTCCCCCAGCGAGGCGCAGTACTCGAGCACCTTCCATGGCGTGTTGGTGTGAAAATGCACCTTGATCAGGTCCTCGTCGCCGACGGCGAGCAGGCAGTCGCCTTCGATATTCTTTGTGATGTAGTCGTGGATGTCGTCTTCGGAGAGGTCGTGGCCCTCGATCAGCAGCTGGGTATCGAATTTGTAAGTAAGCATGTTCATTCTCCTTTGTCTGATTATTATGGGGTTATGCGGATTCCGGAGCCCGGATTTTCCGCGCGGACGGCGGCTCTTTTTTCGATCATATCACACTTCTTTCCATAAAGGAAGGCCCGTTTTCCGCCGGAGGGAGGCGCTTTTTTATCTGGATTTTCCTCCGGGCGCTTTTATCGGAGAGCGCAAAAACCGGATGGCTTCGGCATACCATGAGCCCGCCGGCGGGATTTGCTTTTCGTTTGACGGGCCGCCGAAAAAATACGATTCCCCGACGCGGCCTGAGCGGGACATCTTCCGAAACGACAAGGGGGAATCCCTCAACGGCTCTCCGGCGCGCATGAAACCGGTTCGTTCAGAAAAAGGAAGATCGGCATGAAAACCGTTGTGATCGCCGTCGCCGTTTTCAGCCTCTTCTATTTTTCGGAATATCGGTTATAATAAAAGAAAAGGAGCCCTGTTTGTTGGAGAAAAGAAGGAGGTGCGGGCATGAATGCTTTTTCCCGGTCGGTCTCACGGATTTTCAAAGGGGCGGCAAAGGCGTTTCAGACCTTTCCCGCCGTGATCGCCTGCGCGATTGCCTTTTCGGTCGTCGCTCTGATCCGGATTCAACTGGATTGGCCCGAGCAGGAAGCCTACAATTTCCTGTTCAACTGCCTCCAATGGGCCTTCGCACTGGGGGCCGCCTTCAGTCTGGCGGCCATCACGCTTGCCCAAAGCCGCTTTAACGGTGCCAAGGCGTTTTGGATTGCCAATCTGAGCGGTTTTGCAGCCACGGCCGCGACGTTCCTTGCGCTTTATTTTGCCGGAGGAACCGTGAACGGCGCCTCCGAATACCGGTCGGTCTCGGTCCTTGCCGGCACGCGGGTTTCAGTGGTCATCTTCGTCTGTATGCTCGCCTTTGTCGTACTGGCGGGCTAC
>DAOSWK010000103.1:0-5531 GCA_035593545.1 Oscillospiraceae bacterium
CTGCGGTAATCGCCGCCGTAAAGGCTCATATCCGCCGCGAGGACGCCGACCAGCGTCACTTCGGGAAAATCGAGCCCCTTGGCGACCATCTGGGTGCCGACCATGATATCATATTTCCCCTCGGCGAACTCGGTGAAATATCGGTCATGCGAATACCGCGCCATCGTCGTATCGAGGTCCATCCGGAGGATGCGGGCCTCCGGGAAATCCCGGTGCAGCTCATCCTCGACTTTTTGGGTGCCGCAGCCGGAGTACATCACATATTCGCTGCCGCAGGCGTCGCACCGGACGGAAGCCGGCTCCGAATATCCGCAGTAATGGCACATCAGCCGGCCGTTTGCCTTATGGTAAATAAGCGGAATATCGCAGCGCGGGCAGGTTTTGACGGTGTTGCACTGCATGCAGCGCGCGATCGTGTTGTAGCCCCGGCGGTTCATCAAAAGAATCGACTGCTGCCCGTGCTCAAGATTCCATTTGAGCTCTCGGGCGAGTCCTTCACTGAGCACGCCGGTGTTGCCCTCGTGATTTTCCTCGTTCATATCGACGATCACGGTATCCGGCAATTTCGCGCCGCCGTAACGCTCCGTCATCTCAAAGAGCCGAATTTTGCCCTCTTTGGCCTTATAAAACGTCTCGATGGAAGGCGTCGCGGAGGCCAGCAGCAGCGGAATCCCGAGTTTTGAGCACCGGAAGGCCGCGGCGTCCCTCGCGTGAAAACGCGGGGAGCGGTCGGATTTGTAGCTTTGCTCCTGTTCCTCATCCAGAATGATGAGTCCGAGGTTCGGCGCCGGGGCAAACACCGCCGACCGGGTGCCGATGACGATCTTTGCCTTTCCGCTGCGGATGCGCTTCCATTCGTCAATCCGTTCGCCGGCGGAGAGCGCGCTGTGCATGACCGCGACCTCCCGGCCGAAGCAGGCGATGAAACGCCCGATCATCTGCGGCGTCAAAGAAATTTCCGGCACCATCAGGATCACCTGCCGGCCGGCCCTCATCTCCGCGTCGATCAGTTTCATAAAGACCTGCGTCTTGCCGCTGCCGGTGACGCCGAAGAGCAGCGACGCGGAGGTCTCGCCGGTGCCGCAGAGAGCGTGAATCCCCTCATAGGCGGCTTGCTGCTCCTCCGAAAGCACAATCTCCGAGGCATTCATGGTCTTTTTCGCGTTCTTATATGGCGTTCGGAACGAGGGCTGCTCGAAATACTCCGCGGCGCCCTTCTGCACCAGCGTCTCCACGACGGCCGGACCTGCGGCGGTATAATAGCCGATCTCTTTGACACAGACGGGGCCGTTTTCGTTTAAAAATTCCAGCACTTCCTGTTGTTTCGGCGTCGCTTTGAACGGCAGCTTTTCGCCGTTTTCCAGCAGCGCGGATGTTCCCTGCGTCAGCCGCGCCATACGGAGCGTCTCGTCGCCGACCGCGCGCCTTGCCGCCTCGGTTTTTTCAAGGATGCCGCGCGCGGCGAGTTCGTTAAAAAAGGAGAGGTTGCTGCGGCCGAACGCCTGCATCAGCGTTTTGCCGTCGGCGGCGTTCTTTCTGCCGCGCAGGAATTGGACGACGCGCCGTTCCTCGTCGGAGAGCGCCGCCTCATCGAGCAAGGGCGCTGTGCGGAACCGGTAGATCGGCTTATAGTTGAGCCCAGGCGGCAGCATCGCCTTGACCGCTTCAAAAAGCGGGCAGAAGGTGCGTTCCGCCAGATGCTCGGCCAGCGCCAACAACTCTTCGGAAAGGACCGGCTCCCCGTCGAGCACCATGCGGACGGATTTGAGCTTCGCGCCCGGCATTTCGGGCGTATCGGCGAGCGCGAACACCATGCCCTGCCGCTTCTTTTCGCCCGCGCCGAACGGCACGAGCACGCGCCTGCCCCGCTCCACCGAGCCGGCAAGCTCCGGCGGGACTTCATAATCGAATAATTTATCGAAGCGGAAAGCGGCCTTTTCCACCGCGACCTTTGCTATCACGGAGCGCCGCCCCCTTTTTGAAATCAGATTTTTTACGACACGTCCATATCGTCGAGATAGAGATAGCCGTTTTCGGCAATATGATCCTTTCGGCCGGAGAGATTATCCCCCAGCAGCAGATCGAATTTGTCGGCGGTCGCCTGCATGTCGCTCGGCATGATTTTAATCAGGCGGCGCGTCTCCGGATTCATCGTGGTGAGCCACATCATATCCGGCTCGTTTTCGCCGAGTCCTTTGGAACGCTGGACGCTGAATTTTTTATTTCCGAGCTTCTGCACGACGCGGTCCTTCTCGTCGTCGGTCCATGCGAAATAGCTCTCGTCCCCGCAGATGATCTCATAGAGCGGAGATTCGGCGATGAAGACGAGGCCCTCGTCGATCAGCGTCGGCGTCAGGCGGTAGAGCATCGTCAGGATCAGCGTCCGGATCTGGAAGCCGTCGACATCCGCATCCGTGCAGATGATGACCTTATTCCAGCGCAGATTTTCGAGATCAAAGGTGGAAAATTCCTTGTTGGCCTTGGTTTTGACCTCGACCCCGCAGCCCAGCACCTTAATCAGATCGGTGATGACGTCGCTCTTGAAAATCTTATCGTAATCCGCTTTCAGGCAGTTGAGGATCTTGCCGCGGACCGGAATGATGGCCTGAAAATCGGCGTCTCTGCCCTGTTTGCAGGCGCCAAGAGCGGAATCGCCCTCCACGATATAGATCTCGCGCCGGGCGACATCCTTGGTTCGGCAGTCGACGAATTTCTCCACCCGGTTCGTCATATCGATGGTACCGGCAAGCTTCTTCTTGAGATTGAGGCGCGTCCTTTCCGCATTTTCGCGGCTGCGCTTGTTGATCAGCACCTGCTCGGCCACCCGGGCGGCGTCGTCCGGATTTTCAATGAAGTAAACTTCAAGCTGGTGCTTGAGAAAATCGGTCATGCCCTCGGCGATGAACTTGTTGTTGATGGCTTTCTTGGTCTGGTTTTCGTAGGAGGTCTGGGAGGAGAACGACGAGATCACAAGAACCAGACAGTCCTCCACATCCTGAAAGCTGATCCGGCTCTCGTTTTTGAGATATTTTCCGGCGCTCTTGATATAAGCATCGATCTGGGAGACAAACGCGCTTTTGACCGCCTTTTCCGGCGAGCCACCGTGCTCAAGCCAGCTCGAGTTATGGTAATATTCGATGACTTTGATTCGGTTGGAGAAGCAGCAGGCGGCCTGAATCTTCACTTTATAGTCCGGCTTGTCCTCGCGGTCGCGGCCGGTGCGCTCACCCTGCCAGAACTGCACGCCGGTTAAGGACGGGCCTTCCCCAATCAATTCCCTGACGTAGTCGGCGATTCCGTTTTCATAGCAGGTCTCCGTGTTTTCAAAGCTACCGTTCGGTTTTTGATTTTTTAAAATAAACAGCAATCCCGCGTTGACGACCGCTTGACGCTTGACCGTATCCGCGTACCATTCCTCCGGCACATCCGTGTCGGTGAAGACCTCGCGGTCGGGTTTCCAGCGGATGCGGGAACCGGTTTTTCTGCGCGTGGTCGGTTCCCTTTGAAGGCCGCCGATATTTTCGCCGTGCTCAAAACGGAGATGATAGAGGTACCCGTCCCGGCAGATCTCCGCCTCCATCCATTCGGAGGCGTACTGCGTCGCGCAGAGGCCGAGACCGTTTAACCCGAGAGAATATTCGTAGTTTTCTTCCGCGTCGTATTTTCCGCCGGCATAGAGCTCGCAGAACAGCAGCTCCCAGTTGTAGCGCTGTTCCTTTGGGTTGTAGTCCACCGGACAGCCGCGCCCGAAATCCTCAACCTCCACCGAGCCGTCGTTGTAACGGGTGATGACGACCCGGTCGCCATATCCGGCCCGCGCCTCGTCGATCGCGTTGGAGATGATTTCAAAGATCGCGTGTTCGCAGCCCTCGACGCCGTCGGAGCCAAAGACCACCGCCGGACGCTTCCGGATGCGGTCCGCCCCCTTGAGCGAATGAATGCTCTCGTTTCCGTACTCCTGTTTTTTTGCCATAGGTCCTCCGTTTCGTCTTCCCGTCTCCTCCGGCGGAAGAAAACTCCCGTTTTCGGGGTGGAAAAAGGATTCTGCAATACATATCCTATTATATTATATGACACCGCGCTTTTCTTTTCAAGGAGAAATCAAAACGGCTCCATCATCCCGTTTATTTTGTCCGCCCGATGTCGCCTCGACACTCTATGCGGAGAATCTCACCCCGGCCGTTTCCGCAGAAAAAAAGAGGCTTTTCCCATGCCGCCCGCGAGTTAAAAAATCCATTTTCAGGGAAATCGGCTTGAAAATCCATAAAAAAGGTGCTACGATAAATTCGGAAATAGATCCCGGAATCTCCGAGGTCCGAAGATTTGCTTTTTTAACGACGGAGGTGGGAAAAATGTCTGCAAGACCAAACAACATTGACATTGCGGCGGGAGGCGTTCTCCCGAATTACTTTTTCGTCGACTGCAAAAACTGCGCTTTCTCGGCGGGAAACTTTCAATCGGAATCGGACGCCGACCGTGAAAAGCGCAAAATCTACGGAAAATGCCCCGAATGCGGCAGCAATGTGGAGGTGGAGAAACGGGAGGCGGAAATTCATTATCTCCCGAATCGGCCTCATCTGAAGGTCACTTTCTGAGAAAACTCTTCTGCGGCGCCGGATCGTTTCAAAACAAAAAAAGGAGCGGAATCCCGCTCCTTTTTTCTTTTAACGTGTCACTTCAGTTCCGCCAGAATTTTGTAATCGCCGGAAGAGAGATCGATCGACACCGTCATCGTAATGCGCGGCACAATCACATCCGGAATGACAACGGATTCCTCGGCGAGCTCCTCCGTATATCCGGAGAGATCCCCGATCTGCGGCATGATTTCTCCGTTTTTCACTTCCTCGGCCGTGATCGCCTTCGCGACGACGACGGTGCAGGTTTGGGCATCCTCCTCAAGACCGGAGGAGACATAGCCGCCCTCGATCCAGAAGCCGCTCAGAAGTTCCTCCTGACCGGAGACGTCGTAAACCAGCACGGAGACGGAATCGCCCGCAAGGCTGATTTCCACCCGCCGCTTTCCGGTGTCGTAGACCTGTTCCTCCTCCTGCGCCAAAGGTGCGGTTTCCTGCCCGCCGGCTGCATAGTAGTCCGCCAGCACCTGTTGCAGGGAAGAAGCCGTTTCATTCTCCTCTTCCCCGGAATCCGCCTCGCAGATTCCTGTGGCGCTGTACCGCATGTCTCCCCCGCCGTATTTTTCGGCGGATTCCTCCGCAGCGGCCTCCGCCTCCACTTCGGGAGATTCTTCGGGCGCCGCTTCTTCGGCGTATCCCTCTTCCGTGCCGTCGTCATACGTATTGGGAGCTTCCATTGCCAGCATATCTCTTTCTTCCGTCGTTTCCTGCGTCTCCGACGCGGCGCTTCCCATACGGAGGCCGTTTTTGAGCATCGGAATGAGCACGGCCAGACAGATGCAGGCAACCGCCGCGGTTCCAAGCACCCGGAAAAGACGGACATTGTTCTTTTTCTTTCCGGTTTCCGGCAGCTTATCAAAAAGCGAACCGGTATCCGGCATCGGCGGAACTGGGATG
>DAOSWK010000104.1:0-5512 GCA_035593545.1 Oscillospiraceae bacterium
ACCCCACCAGAGTTGGCGGCTGATGCACCAGTCGCGGATGTTCTCCATCCAATAAAAATAGTTCTTGCTGAAGCGGTCCGGCACGAAGCGGATGTCTCCGTCTTTGACGGCTTCGACGGCAGGCTCCGCGAGTTTTTTCATCGCGACGAACCACTGTTTGGAGACGCGCGGCTCGATCGTCGTATGGCAGCGGTAGCAGGTGCCGACGTTGTGGCTGTACTCCTCGACCGCGGTCAGGTAGCCGCCCTCCGTAAGGTCTTTAACGACGGCCTCACGGGCCTCGTAGCGGTCCATGCCGGCATATTTGGGATAGTCGTCGGTTACTTTCGCGTCCGGCGTGAGCATGTTGTAAATCGGCAGGTTATGACGGAGGCCCACCTCGAAGTCGTTCGGGTCGTGGGCAGGCGTGATCTTGACGACGCCGGTGCCGAATTCCATATCGACGTATTCATCCGCGATGACCGGGATCTCCCGGCCCACCAACGGCAGAATGACGGTCTTTCCGACGGCGTCCTTATATCGCTCGTCGTTCGGATTGACGGCCACGGCCGAGTCGCCCAGATAGGTCTCCGGCCGGGTGGTGGCCATCTCGATCCAGCCGGAACCGTCGGTGTACGGATAGCGCAGATGCCAGAAGTGACCGGGCTGGTCCTCATATTCGACCTCCGCGTCGGAGATGGAGGTCAGGCAGTGCGGACACCAGTTGACGATGCGCTCACCGCGGTAGATGAGCCCCTGATCGTAAAGATCCTTAAACACCTTCCTGACGGCCTTGGAGCAGCCCTCATCCAGCGTAAAACGCTCGCGCGCCCAGTCGCAGGAGCAGCCGAGTTTCTTGAGCTGCTCGACAATCGCGCCGCCGTACTGGCTGCGCCAGGCCCATGCTCTCTGCAGGAAAGCTTCCCTTCCGAGATCGTCCTTGGTAAGGCCCTCTTTGCGCATCGCCTCTACGATCTTCGCCTCCGTCGCAATGGAGGCGTGGTCCGTGCCGGGCATCCAGAGGGCCTCGTAGCCCTGCATCCGCTTCGTGCGGATCAGAATGTCCTGGACCGTCTCATCCAGCGCATGGCCCATGTGAAGCCTGCCGGTGATGTTTGGCGGCGGGATCACGATGGTGAAAGGCTTCTTATCGGGATTCGGCTCGGCGTGGAAGAATCCGCCGTCCAGCCAGAACCGATAGATGCGGCTCTCGACCTGCTGCGGATCGTAGACCTTATCGAGTTCTTTACGCATGTTGTTTCCTCTTTTCTGCAAAGTAGACTAACAAAAGAAATTATACTTTATTATTCCTTTTAGTTCAATATAATCAGACAACAAAAAAGCCGGAAATCACGGCATACGAGACGTGACCTCCGGCTGAAAAGCTCTTTTTGGCCGCTTCAGATCTTCCGAATGAGGAGATAATCCTCGAATCCGCCTATGTACGGATCCTCAAAGGACTTCTTGTGGAAGAATCCCATGCGGGTATAAAGCTTTCTTGCGCGGGGGTTCCAATCGTTTACGACGATTCCGGCCTCCTTATATCCCATGCATCCGGCCACGCCAAGATAGAACTGGATCAGAAGCTCGCCGATGCCGCGGCCGCGGCAGGTATCCTTGACGCCGAGCAGCGTGACATCCGGATAGCCAAACATGCCGTCCATTTTAAAGCTGATCCAACCCACCACACTGCCGTCGCGATCCAGCGCCACATAGGCCTGTCCCGCGGCCATATTCTCGGTCAGCCATTTGTCGAGAAGCTCCGGATTCTTTTTGAAATAGTGGGTGTAAAGCGCACTGTTGTCAAAAATCCGCTTATACTCTTCGATCTTTTCCGGAACGGCCTTTACGATATCAATTTGATTCGCCTTGACGTAGCTTTCAGATACAAAGCCCATTTTTTCTCCTCCTTTGGATATATAGCGGGCAGCTTCAGTCGTTTGCGGAGCAGCTGCGGGATTTTCTCATCAGCAGATAGACACTGTTGGAAGGATCCATGGCATCCGGATACTGCATCATCTTTTGGAAGCCCATTCTCACATAGAGGGCACGCGCTCTCGGGTTAAAATCGTTGACGGCGATGAAGGCGCGCTCGAAGCCGAGCTTCTCGTAAACGGCGATGAAGAACTCGATCAGTTGCCGCCCGACGCCTTTTCCGCGGTAATCTTTTCGCACGCCGAGCAGGTTCAGATACGGCATTCCGGCATAAACGCTTTCCATCTGCATCCACATCAAGCCGACCGCCTCGCCGTTCCGATCCTCGGCGATATAGATATGCCCCTCTTCAAGACCCGCCCGGATCCAGTTGTTGAGTTCCTCTCCATAGTGGATCTGGAGCTTGGAACCGTCGAAAATATGCGTGTACTCCTCATACCGCTCCGGGATTCCCTGGACGATATGTACCTTATGAAGCGCCATCCAATCCCCCCGAACAAATAGTAAAATCCATCGTTAGAATACAACGATTTTGCGGGAAAGTCAAGCCGGGTTTTGTATAAAATGAGAAAAGATTCCTCTTTTCGCCCGCCCAGGAATACAGGACCGAAAACTTGCAAAACATGCAGGAAAAGCGTCCTTTCGGTTGACTTCTCCGGAGAGGCGAAGTATAATAAAATATATCGAAATGGATATTGGAGGAAAAGCAATGTCTCAGATGGCGTATCAGTTTCGGGTCAATTTTGTGAGGGGCGACGTATCCAAATGGGATCAATATGCGGAGATCTTCGATAACAGCCCGCTGTATGAGCACTATTTCAAGGGCACCGACACGCTGAAGGAATGGGTCTACAAACCGCTTCAGGAGGGCAACGTCATCATCGCCGAAACCCCGGAGGGCGAGCCCGTCGGCCTGATGGTCTACGATCTGGCCGGCATGTACGGCGAGTTGCCGTATCTGGCGCTGCTCGGCGTCAAAGAGAGCTTCCGCGGCAAGGGCATCGGCAGCCAGCTCATCGACATCTACTGCGGCATCTGCGAGCAGATGGGCTTCAAGAAAATGTTTATGGCGGTCTCCGACTTCAACCCGAGAGCAAAGGCCCTCTACGTCAGAAAAGGCTTCAAGCCGCTCTGCATCGTCCCCGACCTGCTCAAAAAGGGCATCTCCGAGTGGCTGCTCCTGAGATCCGCAGGCTGAGCACCGTTTTTCCTACCGATCGACGATACATTTCCGCAGATCCTCTCCCCCATCCGGGAGAGGATTTTTTTTTAAACCGGACTTCATAAAAAACGCCCCCCCGGCTTTTCCGGAGGGCGCGCTTTTTTATATTTTGGAGAGATCATGTACGGGGAAAGCCTTGTCGCCCGCTTTTCCGGCCTCTCGGGGACCGGCGCGGGGCAGGTCTCCCTCAGCCGCCGAAAAACGCGGCCTCTGTGAACTCTCAAAGAATATTGCCGATATAAGAGAGATTGTCGTTCGTCGTGGATTCCACGGTGTCGATCAGACCGCTCATCCAGTCGTTGTACCGGTCTTCCGCCATCTGGTCGCCGAGGTAGGCGGTGAGATAATTCTCCCCTTCTCCGACGAAATACATGACGTGGTAACCGTAGGTGCTCTTGATGATGTCGGTATTGCCGGGCTCGCGGGCCTCGTCGTAGCACCAGTCCTCGAACGCGGTGACCATCTGGCCCTGATAGACGTTCTCATAGAGGCCGCCGTTCTCCTTGGAGCCGTCGTCCTCGGACTGCTCGGTCGCAATCGCCGCGAAGGCCTCCTCCGTCTGATCGCCGGATTCAAATTCGGCAAGGGCCGCTTCGGCTTTTGCTTCGGCATCCGCCCAGTTCTGATCGGAGGCGACGCCGCTCTCATCCGTCTCCGGTTTGAAGAGGATGTGGCGGACGTTGACGGTGGTGTAATCCGGCGTGTTTCTGCTGAGGAAGAAGAAGACGTAGTAACCGGTGTCGCTTTCGATCACGGTGGTGTCGCCGTAAACATGATCCGCAAAGAGCCAGCCGCTGAACGTATCCGGGATGTCGTCATAGGCGAGATCCTCAATCAGGGAAGCCTCGTCGGACTCGTAATATTCCTTATCCTCCTCCGATGCGTTCGCGACGATGGCGGCGACAAAGTCCTCCTCGGTCTTTGCGGTGGCGGCAAGCGTGTTTGCCTCCTCCTCCGCCTCGGCCATCAGAACCGGATCGACCGTCTCTTCGGAAACAGCCTCGGACTCGGCCTCGGATGCGGCCTCGGACGTGACCTCGGATTCTGCCTCGGATGTGGCTTCGGATTCCTCTTCCACCGGCTCTCCGCTAAAGAAGGCAAAACGGAATGAGACCGTATCATAAAGATTCTTGTCCGCCTCATAGGTGGCGCGGATCTCCTCGTCGGTGAGATCAAAGGTGCCTTCCCGATAGCTGGAGTATTCGGAAGCCTCTACAATCAGCGTAGTCATCCGCTCAAAGACCTCCATCGTCGCGCCGGGACCATAATATTCGGCGAGGTATTCCTCCTCGGTCATCCCGCTCTGGACCGCGGCGCTCGCAAGGCTTGTCTTTTGGGTGGCAACGGTCTCCGCCATGGTATCGGAATACGTATATCCCTGCGCCGCGGCGTCGTTGATGAGAGACATGATGCTTTTGAGGGAATACAACGTGTACTGGGTCAGATAGTCGTCCCATGTGAGATCCCCGGAATAGGTCTGCTCATCCAGCGGCTTGGTGAGATCAAGGATGTAGGAGATGCTGTCGCCGTAGCTGCTGTAAAGGGAGCTGTATACTCTCTGGAAGCACTGCGCATAGATGAAATCCACATCGGCGACGGTAAAATCCTGCCCGCCGACCGTGGCGCAGACGTCGTCGTAGACCTCGGGATCGACGGCATCCTCGCCGCTTTCGCCCGATTCTTCGGTTTCCGCTCCGGATTCCTCCCCGAGCTGCCTTGAGAGCTGGCAGCCGGAAAACAACATGCAGAGCATCAGGGCGGCAAGAAGGATCGCAGTCAGTTTTTTCATACTTAAGACTACCTTTCGGCAAATAAAATGACGGGACGGCCTTGCCAAAGCCGTCCCATTCAGAGAAATCAGAGGCTGCAGCCCTTGGCCATCGCAGGCTTTGTAACCGCTTCATACTGGGAGGTCAGTTCATCAATCCAAGAAGCATAGGACTCGTCCCGGATCGTGCTGCTGACCTCGGTGGTGTAGTAGCTGTCGCCCTCGCCGACAAAGTAGATCAGGTGATAGCCGTAATCGGTCTTGACGATGCCGACATCGCCGGGTTGTCTCGCCGCATCGAAGCACCACAGGTCGAATGTTTCGACCATTTGGCCGCGGTAGACGTTCTCATAGAGGCCTTCGCTGTCCTGAGAACCGGTGTCCTCATTATACATGGCCGCCAAGGTTTTAAAGGCCTCCTCGGACGGATTGCTGTTGAAGTCGGAAAGGTACTTTTCCGCGTTGGTCTGTGCCTCTTCCCAGCCGGCGTCGGTGTAATTGCCGTCGTCGTCGGTCTCGGTCGGCTTGATCAGAATCTGGCGGACATCGACCATATTGTACTTCGGCGTCACATGTTCTTCAAAATACAGAACGGTGTAGCCGGTCCC